>DATDRD010000504.1:0-4045 GCA_035291925.1 Anaerolineales bacterium | reverse complement strand
GTAAAGATTCGCTCGAGATAGTGTTTGCCATGTCGCGCAATCACTTCTTCAATGCGTGCAATTTCAATTAAGTCGACACCGGTGGCTAGTTTCATATCGCTGTAAAATGATAACTGCCTATGGCCCTGCCACTGCAATCGCCAACTTATCGGGATCCACAAACTTCCTGGCCGTATTCAACACATCACCCTGACTTACCTCCTTCACCAAACCCTCATAGCGACGGTAGTAGTCCAATCCCAGGTTATGGCGTTCAATGTTCAATAACGCATTCGCCACACCCCCATTCGACTCAAGTGAAAGCGGCAGGCGTCCGATGAAGTTTGCTTTACTATCAGCAAGTTCGTCTGCAGTCACACCTTCCTGAATAAATCGTCTCAACTCGTCCACGATCAAATCCAAAGCCTTCTTCACATTTTGCGGATTCACCCCGGCATTCACCTCCCACGAACCCGGCCCGATCCCTGCGCTTAGGCTCGAATACGCATAATATGCCAGCCCGGACTTTTCGCGGACAACATCGCCAATGCGCCCCATCATACCGAATTGTCCCAGGATATTATTGCCAAGCGAAGCAGACATAAACTCAGGGTCACGGCGCCTTGGCCCATTCGTGCCAATGATCAAATCGGATTGTGACTTACCCGCAATGTGATGATGCTTGCTGACCGTCTTCTTCAGGGGTTTCAACGCAGGAAGTTCGGGCGCATCTTTCTGACCCTTGACCTGCCAACCACCTAATGCGCGTTTCACCTGTCTGACGGCTTCTTCCGGTTTCACCGCGCCGACAATCGCGATGACCAGCCCGCGCGGACCATAATTTTCGCGATGGAACTTTACCACGTCCCCACGTGTAATGTTTCGGATCGTCTCAGGATGCCCATCTTCAGGCCGGCTATAAGGATGTCCCTTGAACAGGATCTGATCAAAAACCATCGAAGCCATGTCTGATGTATCCTGCGCGCGGATCGCGAGGCCGGTCAACAACTGTGCCCGCAATTTCTCCATTTCCGCTTTAGGAAATGTGGGCATCATCAGAGTTTCAGACAAAAGATTAAGCAATAGCGGCAGATCCTCAGCCAGCGAACGACCGTTGAACCCTGATTTATGCACTCCTGAGCTGAATCCCAGGCTTGCTCCCACTGATTCGAGTTCGTTATAGATTTTGTCAAAAGTACGATTTTTTGTACCGCGCATTAACGCTGATGTGACAAAATCTGCCAGTCCCAGTTTTTCATCGGGGTCAAGCAACGTGCCTGCATCAAAATATCCACTAATCACCACAGACAGGCTGTTAAAGTTTGGGCGTGTAATGACGACAATGCCGTTAGGCAGTACTTCACGATATATATCATCCGGACCCGGCAGAGCCAAATTATGTTCATCCATGTTTATGCCCTTCCATCTGTCGGAGCGTATGTGCCTACCACGCGGCTTTGTGGTTTAAAATATTCATTCGCCACGCGCTGGATGTCCTTCGCGGTGACCGACGAAAGTTTATCAAGATAGGTCTGGAACCAGCTGTAATTTGCAAACATTTCGGAATAGCCCAGCCAGAATCCCTGATTGGTAATGTTCTCGCTTCCATAAGCAAATAATGCCCGCGCCTGCTTGATGGCACGGGTAATTTCCTCTCTTGATACTTTCTCCTCTTTTACACGTTTAATTTCCCTGTCCAGTGCCGCAAGAGCTTCTTCAGGTTTGCGCCTGGGGTGAATAGTCATTGTGATCGTATATAGGAACGGGTCGATCGTTGCCTGCGCGCCGCCATGAACACTCACAGCCAGTTCCCTATCCACAAGCGCGCGATATAAACGTGACGTCTTGTTGGAAATGCCCCCACTGAACATATTGAGATTGCTCGGACCCGCGAGCAGACTATCGAGCACGCTTAACGGGAGGAAATCGGGATGCGATGCGGCAGGGAAATGGTAGCAGACCTGGACGTAGGTCGTTTCGCCAGCGCCCTCGACAGAAAGCCGTACTTCTCCATTCTGGGGCGGTTCTTCACGCGCCAGCCGCGCAGGCTCACGTCCAGCAGGAATTGGTTCGAACAATTCCTTGATACGTGCGAGCATGGATTGCGTATCAAAATCCCCCGCCACTGCCATGACCGCGTTATTGGGGAGATAAAAACCACGATAGTGATCGTAAAGATCAGCGCGCGTGATCGCATGAAGATCTGCCATATCGCCGATGACTTCGTGATGGTAGGGGTGAATGCGAAACGCGGTTTGCTGAATCGCTTCGCCAAGACGAAAAAGCGGCTCATTCTCATTGCCTTCGCGTTCAGAGATAATGACCGTTCGTTCCGAAGCAACTTCGTTCGGATCGAACCGACTGTTCACCATGCGGTCTGATTCCAGGCGCAGTGCGAGATCGATTTTATCGGCGGGCATGGTTTCCAAGTATGCGGTCCAATCCACATAGGTAAAGGCATTCCAGGTTCCACCGTCACGCGAGATGGCTTTATCGAGAATATTCGCAGGGAATTGATCAGTCCCTTTGAATTGCATATGCTCGACCCAGTGCGAAACCCCCGTGCGTCCCTGCACTTCGTCACGCGAGCCAACGCGGTACCACACCCATGATGAGATGATCGGCGCAGTGTGGATCTCCTTGAGCAGGACCTTGAGTCCGTTCGAGAGCGTAGTTTGCTTGAGATTCTTATTCATAAAGCTGTAGATCCCGTTAAGGTTGGGTTGATATGGGTGGACAAACTTGCACGTTATTTATTACTGCATTCGGTTCGACAATACAATACCATGGTTTGACGACCTGCTGCAAACCGACAAACGGGTCATGCAATTCGGTTTGATCGAGCGGAATATCCACTGGAACATCCAGCACTGCCAGCACTCTCTGGTCAACAGGCACAACCAGGTTTTGAATGTTTATGGGTAGCAGCGTGTCTTTCGGAAGCACAATGGTCGCACGCGCGTTGACGATATTCAAGCCGCCTGTCCCCACAGTTACCAGCGCGCCGTTGATTGTCACATCCTGACTCAGTGTTACGTTGGTGGGGCCACTGACATTTAGAGTGAATTGAACAGGGATTTCTTTCTCGACATGGATGTTGGTCCTGATATTCGCCTCATCCATCTTCACGAAGTTGCCATATAGCCCGCCGAGCAAACCAGAGACCTGATCATCGGCAGTGAGTTGGATGGTGCCGAGCATCTGAAGGACGATCAACAGGATGACAATCAATACGAGATTGACCCCAAGGGAAATCACGCTAGCAATCGTCCAAAAAGCGGGCAGGAATTTATAGCGTGATGGCCTGGACTCACGCTCAGGGGAGGGAGATACGGGAACTGCCCTTTGTTGGGATGTCGGCCCATTCGGTCCATTCGCGCGCGGCAGACGCATTTTAATGGTTTCATCCATATTTCCGTTCAGTAACTTCTTCATTTTGCTGGGTTCGTTTTGATTCGAAGCAGGCTGTGACATGCGACCTCCTCAAGCAGGGTATTGCTGTTTATTGCCTGCCCAAACTCCATCTGACTTATTATTTGTCAGGCAGAAAAACGAATAATGGTTTGAAGATCAATGAAGTATCTTCTAATCTTAGCATAGTTACGGGATTCGAGCGATGCTCTTTGGAGCTTGGGTACACTAAGGGTTTAGGTTTTGGAGTCCGCAGCCCCACGGGTGAGCACCCTATGAGGCCCTGACTTGGACATAATCGGGAGGATTGCACTCCACCTGTATACTTTGAGTTCTCCGTGTGCCTAATTGCTGTTTGATAATAACCGAGTGTGAATGTTACCTAAAGAGCGATTAACTCGTCTTGTCGATGGATTTCTTTTTGGCTATAATCGTGTTGTTCTCAAATTCACAAAGGACTTTTGGAGGCAATGTGACCAATCAATATGTCGTCGCCGTCATCGGCGCTGGACCCGCGGGGTTATTCGGTGCGCGTGAGCTGGCCAACCAGGGAGCGCGAGTTGTCTTATTCAATCGCGACATTAAACCAGGCGGCCTTGCAGAGTATGGAATTTATCCCAACAAGCACACCATGAAGAGCGGTTTGCGAAAACAG
>DATDRD010000503.1:0-5995 GCA_035291925.1 Anaerolineales bacterium | reverse complement strand
GCCCGCGTTGGATATGGAAATCCCAACCGAAGGCTTGACATTTGGCACACTGATCCGCGCCCAGGCGTTGGGAGATTACGAAGCGTTGATTGAATCGGGAAGAAAAGTCTTGCGCGTGCATTTGCCTGGCGCAAAAGATGTCAAATTATTGGTGGATGCGCTGGTTGAGTAATTCCGATAGACCAGCGGATTATGGAGGTGTTGAAATGATTAACCTTGCTGCCGGTAGATGTATGGCTTGCCGTGCCGGCGAGCCGACTTTAACCGATGCTGAAATTGAGGATTTACTACTCCATGTTCATCAATGGCAGGTCAAGGAGGTGGATGGAATGAAGCGCCTGGAAAAAATCTTCAAACTAAAGGACTTTGTCCAGGCGCTGGAATTCACGAACAAGGTCGGTGCAATTGCCGAGGAAGAAAACCACCACCCGTTGATAATTACTGAGTGGGGGAGAGTGACAGTCGATTGGTGGACGCATAAGATCGGTGGTTTGCACCGAAATGATTTCATCATGGCTGCAAAGACGGATGCGCTGTTTTGATGATCGTCAACGCATCCATCTTTGGCCTCTTCTTCAATTCGGATTTTCCCGGATTTTGTGTCCCCTGAATATCGCTGGACTGAATAATTTAAATGCCTTTATATAGTTCGCGCATGCATGGCAAATCGCTGCGAGAGCCGTAATTGGGTATCGGATCGGCTTGATGCCGCTCGTTCACCAGCACTCACTGTCGCTAGCATCGCGATCGCCGCCTCGATAGCAAGCGGATCAAACTGGGTACCGGAATGATCTCGTAATTCCGTAATAATCCTATCAAACTGGAGCGCCATGCGATACGGACGGTCCGATGACATGGCCTCAATGGCATCCGCTACGGCAACGATTCTCGCTTCAATCGATATTTGATTCGCGGAGAGTTTATCCGGATAGCCCTCGCCGTTGTAAAACTCGTGATGGTGACGAATTATCGAGGCCAGGGAACGAAGGGACGGGCTGTTTTTGACGAGATCCCCGCCCAATGCGGCATGGTCCTTGATGATTTCAAATTCCTCCCGGGTCAATTTGCCCGGTTTTGTAAGAATTTCCATCGAAATACCCAGTTTCCCAATATCATGCAACAAGCCGGCTTTGCGTATCAGTTCGATCTGCCGTTCGCTTAGCTTCATTCGCCTCGCGATGTCAGCAGCATATTGACTGACCAACCTGGAATGTCCGAGCACATATGGATCCCGCAGGTCTATGACCTCGGACAAGGTCTCCAGAAGGCCTTCATTGAGTTCGCCGATCTCAAATGAGCTGCTTTCGAGTTCATGATTTTTTTGCCGTAATTCATTGACAACAACTCGGGTGTGTTCAACATATTGCGCCTGGCTAATGCGGAGCAATGACATGGGTATGAGCATGGTAAGGATGCCGAGCAGGTCTGCATATGCATATCCAAACATGAGTGCATAGGAAATGAAGCCCATGCCCAGATAATAGGGAGCCATCCATTGATATTGTTCCTTCCAGATCTCAGAGGGAGACTGCTTTACGTCTATTCCTATTCCGATCGAGATCAGGGTTGTTGTGAAAATAAACAGGATTAATGATGCGGCAAGTGCAACAATCAATTCCAGGAGCGGGTATTCCCAGCTCAACGATTCCGTTCCCTTCCAGTAGATCAACACATTTATGATCGTCCCCGCGATGACGTGATTGCTAAAGTTAAATATGATCCGGTTGAACGGGCTTCTATATTTAATGGCCGCGGTCGTGGCAAAAACCAGGCTGGCAACCAGAGTCCCCAGCGGACCAAAAAGGATGACCAAAGCGATGATCGGGACCGCCGACGTTGAAAGGGACGTATTCCTTACATAAAGGCTTATGGAAAACCATTCCGTGAGTACGATCGTGAACGCGATTGCTGCAAATCCCAGCCAGTGGACAGGTGAATACGCTGCGATTACTTCGGTTGATAGTTTGATGGCGATTAGTAATGCAGCCATAGCTGAAACTGAGAGCAAGGATATGTAGTTCTGCACATTGACGTGCGATGCGTGGGGCTTTCTGATGGTATCAGCCTGATCAGGTTGTGTTTCTGAACACATGATTTTTCTTTCCGATTGCCCGCTGGGTTCCGGAGCTCTTCTCAAATAGGTGGTAGAGGCGGCCTCATAATCATTTGTCGATTTCGCGTCCTGCGGATCTCCCTCGGTGGCAGAGATATCGGGCATGGTTTTTATATCAGATTCTGTTGAAGCAGCTTTCAAATAGGAGCTGTTTATATAGGCGAGTGCGGTATTTCGGCCGTTGAGTTTTGATCTATATAAGGCTGTATCTGCATGGTGGATGATCTCCTCCGGGGACTGTTCGAAGTTTTCCCTTTTGGAAATTCCGAAGCTCATTGTAACCTTGATGGGTTGAACGCTGGTCGCTATGACAAATCTGGCAGATTCGATCGCTTTGCGGATGTGTTCAGCGCGCTCGATTGCCGTGTCGATTTCGGCTTCCGGCATCAAGATCGCGAATTCCTCACCGCCAAAGCGTGCCACAAGATCATATTCCCGGACCGTTTGCTTCAAGATGTCTGCCACACCCTTGAGAACCTCGTCACCTGCCAGATGCCCATATGTGTTGTTGATATTACGCAACAGGTCGAGATCTGCCATGATGATCGAGAGAGGCCGATCATAACGATTTGCGCGTTGAAGCTCGTTATTAAATTGGGCCATGAAGTAATGGTGATTGAAGAGCCCTGTTTTCTGATCGGTCTCTGATTTTCGCTCCAATTCAGGGATTCTGAGAGCCATGTATAAAGGATAGGACGGAATCAGGAATATGAGCAGTGCGTACGGATTGTAAGCCCATACGATCGCCAGGCTTGCCCCAACGCTCATCATGGTTAGATCGATCAATAACGGGATTGGGTCGAATATTCCAGATTGTTTGAAATTCTCGCGGCGAGCCAGCCACACAATTACACCGACCAAAAGATGGTTGATGAAAGTAAAACTTGCCATGCCGACGGCAATAGCGAGAATCGCCTCCCAGGAAGTGGTAATACTCAACGGGTTGATTGCTGAATATGTCAATCCCGCGATTTCTGCCGCGATCACATAGCAGCTGATATTAAAAAGTTGAATATACCAGGCCGGTCGATTCCAGATCCACTCAGCCAGATTTGATACCAGGATCACCAGAATAGCTTCGGGCATTCCCAGATGAGCCAAGGTGAATCCAAAGACCAGGAAGCTGAGCGTGTAATGCGAGCGATTTGTCGCACCTTCAACCTTCAGGATATGCAGTGTCGCGCCCAGCAAGCATAGTATGCCTAAGAGTATGGGTTCTGTAGCCTTGAGCGTGAGCATGTTGTGCGCAAGGATAAATGTGCCCAAGATATAGGTGAAGATCAGGAATAATCTCGCTGGTACTGGCAACTGTTTCATTTCCAAGTCCTCTCTGGTCGTACCCTGGCAGGAGTGAAAGGGAGTGGCTCCTCAACTTTCATCGCCGGCAGTACGTTCTTCAAACAGCCTGGCATGCTTCCCGAGTTCTTAAGGAAGAGCGCCAGGCTGTCTGACTTCTGCGTTTACCCGTTCCAGCTGACCGACGCCAGAGGATGCGGTTTGAGATGGAGGATTACCGTCGATCGCTGGATTTCATTGACAAAGACGGCTAAAAGGATGACGTTTAGAAGATTGAGAATTGTTTGAGCGTTCATTATCTAATTCCTACGTATATGATGAATTGGATTTGTGGTTGTTACGAACATCAAAGCCAGATGATTGGATCCAAGGGGTCAACTGTTCCAGCCGACTAGGGGCTTAATTCCAGGACCCTGGTAGAGGGGTGCAACGACAAGACAGGTTCCAGTTCTGGTGTTCCAGCCCACTCGGCAAGCATTACCGCCACCACCAGCCAGCGCACTGCCATCAGCAACCTGGAACAGCCCAACTATGAGGGCAAATGCGATAACAAGCACGATTGAAACTTGGATAAGCTTTTTCATTTTTTCTCCTTTACAGAAATTTGTAACCAATCAGGAACTCCACCGATCAAAGTGTTGATCCTCAATCGATTAATGGATCATTCCTCGACTAATATCTCCTTGGGGTCAACTGTTCCAGCCGACAAGGGGCTTAATTCCAGGACCCTGGTAGAGGGGTGCGATGGCAAGACAGGTACCAGTTCTGGTATTCCAGCCCACTCGGCAAGCATTACCGCCACCACCGGCCAGCGCACTGCCATCAGCAACCTGGAACAGCCCAACTATGAGGGCAAATGCGATAACAAGTACGATCGAAATTTGGATAAGCTTTTTCATTTTTTTCTCCTTTACAAGAATTTGTAACAAATCAGGAACTCCACATTTTCTGCTACGGTATCACGACGGAAGGAAGGCTTTTGTGTTATACGTGTTTCTACGTATATTTTCAGTCCAGCGGTATTTTGCCGATGCGGTTCATTTTGCCTGATACCAGTCTGCCATTCTTTCGTTTTAGTATGACCGGAAAGGTGGTGATGTGAAATATTTATTTCTACGTACTTTTGTGGAATACGTAATTTTCCATATGGTCCCGATTTGTTGTCCCCTTCATGGTAAAGAAAAAGACCTTCGGTGAGATGCACCAAAGGTCCGAGATTTGGGAAGTTTGAAAGGGAGCCATTTTTCAGCGATCGCTTGGGAGGATACCGCGTTCCAGCGCGTATCGGAATATATCTGTCTGGTTATGCAGATCCAGCTTTTTCATGATTCGGCTGCGATGCAGTTCCACGGTCCGAGGGCTGAGGAATAATTTTTTGGCGATTCGTGGGCTGGTGAGTCCCTCGACGATCAGGTGCAGGATTTCGCGTTCGCGGTTGGTCAAGGTATCGTAGGGGTCGGTTATCCCTTTTTTTCCTGCGGACGAATCGATCAGTCTTTGCGAAAGTTTGGGGCTGAGATATCTTTCCCCGCTTACAACCACATGGATCGCCTGAATGATCTCGCTCGGCCCCGTTTCTTTTAGGACGTAACCGGATGCGCCGCAATTGAGCGCCTCCACCACGTAGGAGTCGGCGCTTTGCATCGAAAGAACCACAATCCGCAACCTGGGCCATTGTTTGATCGCCTGTTTGATGATATCCAATCCGTTGAGGCCGGGCATCATCAAATCCACGATCAGAACATCCGGCTTTAGGCGATGAATCAGGTCAAGTCCCTCTATCCCATCTCCGGCTTCACCGACCACGGTAAATGCAGGCTCTGTTTGCAGCAGGTTGCGTAAACCCTGCCGCACAATCGGATGGTCATCCACTAATAATACCTTTACGGGCATTTTTCCTTCTTTCAAGTCGATTTTCATTCATTGGAAGTGCGGCGATAACCTGTGTCCCCTGATTAAGTACTGATCTTACCACCAGATATCCTCCTGCCAATTCGGCTCTCTCACGCATCCCGCCAAGTCCGGCGGTTGGTCTTTCCAAAATGGTGGATGTGTCGAACCCCTTGCCTTTGTCCACCACCTCCACCCAGAGGGTCTCGTGCTGAATGGCGAGCCCCACAAAGACGTTTTTCACCTGCGCGTAGCGGGCCACATTTGTGAGGGCTTCCTGAATGATACGGTATGCCGCCGTCTCGATCTCCGCGCGGAAACGATTGAGAACTTCATCGCAGTGAAAATTGATGAGGATGCCGGTTTGCCTGGTAAAACGTCCGAAATGCCATTGCAGGGTTGGGACGAGCCCCATGTCATCCAGCATGCTGGGGCGCAGATTTAGCGACATCTCCCTGACCTGCTCGATAACATCGCGGACGGATTCTTGAATATCGTCGAGGCTCGGTTTCAATACGTCGCCTGCCTGGCTCTTGACCGTTTCCAGCATGAATTGTAACCCTGTTAGTAATTACCCGAAATAATCGTGCAATTCCCCTGCAATGCGCCTGCGCTCGGCCTCCTGTACATCCACCAGGCTTTTTGCCAATCTTCGATGGCGCTCCCGTCCAAGTTTAATCTGTTTGAATAGACTGG
>DATDRD010000502.1:0-3204 GCA_035291925.1 Anaerolineales bacterium | reverse complement strand
TGCGGATGAACCCGACCCGCGCAAATGTGTGGTGATAGACGATCTGCCGCGCACCACACGCGCCGCCCTCGAGGTTGGCATGGCAAGCCTGTTATATGGCTGCGATGCCCACATCCAGGGCAGCGCGGATGCGAGCGGGGTTTTTACGGATTGGCGTCACCTGCCTATACTATTGGGAGATGAGTAAACTTGGAATCGGATCGTGTCCTTATTGCGGCATTGTTATTTATCCTGCTCATCCTGGGCTCCAATTTTGTGATGTATGCCATCGCCCGCGGCGCTGCAAAGGGAGGTGACTCGCGCTGGATGTCCGCGTTGCGCGACTCCCTGAAGAAACCACTGGAGGGATCCTCCAGCAAGCCCATGGATGAGTTGAGGAAACGCGTGGAGGAACTCGAAAAAAACAAGCGGGCAGATGAATGAACTCCCCCATCGGTTCAGGGACAAACTTTTACAAACTGCTTACGTCGCTCCAACATATTCATAATATCTCATTCATCGTGCTTTAATCACGGCATAGTATCTTTACCTTGTATTTTACTGTATGCTCAGGAGGCATCTGTGAATAAAAATGTCAATATAATCCTTGGTTTATTTGTAGCAATCATCCTGCTGGCAGGAGCCTTCTCCGGCGGATTCATTGCCGGACATCTCATTCCTTCACGCGGTCAAGTACCGATTCTGAGCGATCTCATCCCATCCCCGCAGACCGTGGCACCCGAACAGCAATCCGCAACACCGGCTGAGCTGCAATCCCTCTTCGCTCCATTTTGGGAGGCGTGGAACATCGTCCATACCCAGTTCGTGGAGCAGCCCGTGGATGACGTGGCGCTGATGCAGGGTGCCATCCGCGGCATGATGGAGGCGCTGGGCGATGAACAGACCTTCTACATGGATCCGAAATTGTATTCGGACGAAACCCTGTCGCTTCAGGGCGAATATGAAGGCATCGGCGCTTACGTGGATTTGAAGGGAGAATACCTGACCATCGTCAGCCCGATCGCCGGTTCTCCCGCGGAACTGGCTGGACTGCATCCCGGTGATAAGGTTATCGCCATTGATGGCGAAGATATGACAGGTATTCCGCCTGAAGAGGTGCGTTTGAAGGTCCTGGGCCAGGAGGGGACTAAAGTCACTTTAACGGTAACCCGCGAAGGGGAGTCTGAACCGCTGCAATTTGTCATCACGCGCGCCCGTATCACCATCCGCAGTGCGGAAGGCAAGATGCTGGAAAACGACGTCGCGTACGTGGATATCAATACGTTTGGAGACCGCACCACACAGGAGTTGCGCGCGGCACTGCAAAACCTGATGAAACAGAATCCGAAAGGTATAGTCATTGACCTGCGCAATAACCCCGGTGGATATTTGAATACGGCCATAGAAGTCTCCTCGGAATTCATCGAGGAGGGCGTGATCATGTATGAGCAGTATGGAGACGGCAGGCGCGATCAATATGAGGCGCTTGGAAACGGACAGGCAACTGATATTCCGATCGTGGTGCTGATCAATCAAGGTTCCGCCTCTGCTTCAGAGATCCTGGCTGGCGCATTGCAGGATTACGAACACGCCAAACTCGTCGGAGTCCAGTCCTATGGGAAAGGCTCCGTGCAGATCTGGCAGCCGCTTTCAAACAATCAGGGCGCGGCACACGTCACAATCGCTAAATGGCTTACCCCGAAAGAACGCGCGATCGATCACGTCGGTCTGGCACCAGATGTTATCGTTGAAATGACACCTGAAGATTTTGCAGCAGATCGGGACCCGCAACTGGATGCGGCAGTGGAGACACTGATGGCTATGATTAACGGAAACCCGATCCCAACCTCCATGCCAACCCCGGTCCTCACACCCACCCCATTGCCTTAATTTGAAAGGAAGTGAAACATGTTTTTATTTGATCCTGCATATCTGATCTTCATGATCCCTGCCTTCGTTTTGATGGGTATTACCTCATGGTATGTACGGCATGCATACAACAAATGGAGCAAGGTGAGAGCCAGCAGTGGCCTTACCGGTCATCAAGCCGCACAGAGATTGATCTCAACCGGAAATCTTTATGGTCTGCAAATTCAGGGCACGGCCGGACAACTCAGCGATCATTATGACCCGCGCAACAACTCTCTGTTTCTCTCCCCTGGTGTTGCGAACAGTCCATCGGTGGCCGCAGTAGCCATCGCGGCACACGAACTCGGTCATGCCTTGCAGGATGCTGAAGAATATTTTCCGATGAAGATCCGCTCCGCGCTGGTGCCCGCCGTCAATATCGGCTCGAACCTGGGATGGTTCCTCATCATCATCGGGCTGGTCCTGAACTGGACAAGCCTTGCCTGGCTGGGCGTATTCGTCTTTGCCGGTGGAGCGCTATTTGCACTGGCAACTTTGCCCGTGGAATTCAACGCCTCCGCGCGGGCAAAAGAGTTGCTCTACGCAACAGGCATCATCCAAACGGAAGAGGAACGGCGTGGCGTCAACCAGGTGCTGAACGCGGCCGCACTCACCTACGTAGCCGGACTCATTACTGCCGTCCTGCAATTACTCTATTACGTTTTCCTGGTAGGTGGAAGGCGCAGAGATTAGTTACATCCTTGATTGATATAACAAAACGGGAGTATCTAACATCAAAAACATTATGTCATTCTGAACGACCAAAGGGAGTGAAGAATCCCTGGAAACTTGAGCCGACTGGCTCAAGTTTCCAGGAGACCCTTCGCTGCTCTCAGGGTGACAAATCCTGTATATCCTTGAGCTTGGACACTCCCGACACAAACACCCGCGAGTTTTTCGCGGGTGTTTTGTGTATAATTTTCCCGTTATGCGGAAAGTCATCATTGTCCTTATCCTCTTCCTCGGCGCCGCTTTTGTCTATCTGAGCTTTGGGGAATTGGAGAGCATCCTGGGAACACTCCGGCAGGGAAATTTCTGGTTCGTCTTGCTGGCAATCCTGATCCAGCTTGGATGGATCTTTGTCACAGGCTTGACTTATCTTTCGATTTTTCGCCTGCTCGGTTTGCAGGGAACAGCTTATAAACTTTCACTTCTGGCTACAGGCGCAAACTTCGTCAACATAGTGGCGCCGAGTGGCGGTATGGGAGGGGTTGCGGTTTTCATTGCCGACGCAAACCGCAATGGACAATCGCCAGGCAAGGTGCTGATTGCCACCGTGCTATATCTCTTCCTTGATTACATTGCATTTTTATGTGT
>DATDRD010000501.1:0-2781 GCA_035291925.1 Anaerolineales bacterium | reverse complement strand
ATCATGACAAGTGAGTTGATCACCGTGGATTGCAGCCAGCCGTTGGAAGAATGTATGGCATTGATGAATGAGAAGAACATCCGTCACCTGCCTGTTTATGACGGCAAAAAATTGATGGGCCTGATTTCTGTCCGTGATGTGCTCAAGGAAATGATAGAAATGCAGCAACTCATGCTTTCGCAACTGGAGCGCTACATAACGGGTGGCGGGCGATGATCCTGCCGGAATGGACCATCTCTGAGCTCCAGGAAAAGATGGAATCTGGCGAGTTGACGGCACGTCGACTCGCCGAGTTGTATCTGGAGCGGATCGCTGCCGTAGACGAAAGCGGACCCTGTCTGAATTCGGTGATCGAAACAAACCCCAATGCGCTTGACATTGCCGATGCACTGGATGCAGAACGCAAAGCAGGGAAGACGCGCGGCGCTTTGCACGGGATTCCGGTTCTTGTCAAAGACAATATTGATACCCACGACCGGATGCAGACGACGGCGGGTTCGCTTGCGCTTGAAGGGAATATCCCGGCAAAAGATGCATTCATTGTGAAGCAATTACGTAAGGCAGGCGCGTTGATTCTGGGCAAGACCAATTTGAGCGAATGGGCAAACTTTCGCGGGAAACGCTCCGTGAGCGGATGGTCCTCGCGCGGCGGGCTGACGCGCAATCCGTACGCGCTGGATCGTTCCGCGTGCGGTTCGTCATCCGGGTCGGGCGCGGCGGTCGCAGCAAATCTATGTACGGCCGCAGTTGGCACCGAAACGGATGGCTCGATCATTTGCCCCTCACAGACGAATGGGATTGTGGGCATCAAGCCTACCCTTGGCCTGTTGAGCCGCAGTGGGATCATTCCCATCGCCCACAGCCAGGATACGCCCGGCCCGATGGCGCGCACGGTTGCAGACGCGGCGATCGTGCTTGGGGCGCTGACGGGAATCGACGAACGGGATGCAGCCACACGGCTGACCCGAAGGGGGAAGCGGGGCTTATCCAATTACGCAAAGTTCCTTGACCGCGAAGGACTCATGGGCGCGCGGATTGGCGTCGCGCGGAACATGGTCGGTACGAATGCTCGCATCCTCAAGATTTTTGAACACTGTATCGAAGTGATCAAGCATCTCGGCGCGGTCCTTGTTGACCCCGCCAACGTTCCGAACTTTGATAAATTCAGCAAAACGGATTTGGATGTTCTGCACTACGAGTTCAAAGCGGACCTGGATAAATATCTTAAGAGACTTGATGGGGATGCGCGCGTTCATTCGATGGAAGAGGTGATCAAGTTCAACGAAGAGAATCAAGACAGCGTGATGCCTTATTTTGGACAGGAACATATGATCACTGCACAGGAGACGGCATCCCTCCGCGATAAAAAATATCGGGATGCACTCGCAAAGAACCATCGTCTCTCGCGCAAAGATGGCATCGACGCAGCCATGCGGAAACATAAGCTCGACGCGCTGATCGCGCCATCGGGCGGTCCCGCATGGACGATCGATCTCGTCAACGGGGACTCGAACAACTGGGATATGGAAAGCACCTCGCCTGCCGCGGTGGCTGGGTATCCGCACATCACGGTGCCCGCAGGATATCTCTTTGGCCTGCCTGTTGGCATTTCGTTCTTTGCCAAAGCATGGCAGGAACCTGCGCTGATCAAATTCGCTTATGCCTTTGAACAGGCAACGCAGTTTCGCAGGCAGCCGAGATTTTTGCCGACTGCAAACCTCAACCCATAAAAAAATTGTCTTGCCTTCCCCCTTGTTTCAGTCTATACTCCATATCGGAGTAACCATGTCCGAAATCGACCTTGCACCGCTCATCCCCGCGATTAGATCCTATATTCCATTGGGCCGCTCGGGGCTTCTGCCTGCCCTGCACGCGGCCCAAAAAATTTACGGCTGGCTTCCCGAACCGGTCGCGGCGGAAGTGGCCAAATCGCTGCGTGTGCCTCTTGCGGATATTCACGGTGTCATCGAATTCTATTCGCTCTTCTATAATGAACCCATCGGCAGACGGATCATTCGAGTCTGCACCGATCAGGCCTGCGCGCTCAAAGGGGGGGACTCAGTCCTGGAGCACCTTTGCTCCAATCATGGACTCGAACCGGGGCAGACGGCCCATGATCTGTCTCTGACCATTGAGGCGAGTCCCTGCCTTGGGCTTTGTGAGCAGGCTCCCGCGGCGTTGCTGAACGATGAAGCAGAGACAAATATCAATCTTGAAACAGACTCTTACGAATTGGGCCGCCCGAAATCTATTGTCGGCGGCTCAATTCGTTTATTAACTGCTAACTGTGGACATGGCGCAACGTCTCTCGCGAAATATGGTAAGTATCCCGCGTTCACTAAAGCATTGAGCATGAAACCGGAAGATGTGGTTGCTGAGATCAAAGCCTCCGGTCTGCTCGGTCGCGGCGGCGCGGCGTTCCCAACAGGGGTCAAATGGGAAGGCGCGGCAAAAGCCCCGGGAATTGAAAAATACGTCATCTGCAACGCGGACGAATCCGAGCCCGGCACGTTCAAGGACCGTATTCTGCTGATTGACGATCCGCATCGAACCATGGAAGGGATGTTGATTGCGGGCCATGCCATCGGCGCAAACAAAGGATACATCTATATTCGCGCCGAATACCCGTACATTTTGCCTGTTCTTGAAAATGCTTTGAATGAAGCACGGGAAGCCGGTTTGCTTGGCGAAAATATCCTCGGCTCCGGTTTTTCATTTGACATCGAAATCCGCGTCGGCGCTGGCGCCTACATCTGTGGCGAGGAGACCGCGCTGTTTGAG
>DATDRD010000500.1:0-5963 GCA_035291925.1 Anaerolineales bacterium | reverse complement strand
AGATTGCGGCGAAGAGCGAGGCGTGCACCCGTCGTTCGCCCGAGTCTATAACCAGATACTTGATGTCGCATTGCAAATTACTCCGCAGAACTCATTTCATCTTTAAGGTAGCCCTTTTCACGCATTTTCTGGCGCAATTCATCCAGGCTTTTCTCACCAAAGTTACGGATGGACATGACTGCCGTCTCGCCTTTTTCAAGGAGGTCGAGCACATCGCCCACAGTCGTGATACCCGTTCGTTTAAGCGAATTGAAGACGCGCACTGAAAGATCAAGTGCCTCCACCGGCGTGTCGGCCAGCTCGCTGGTCAGCCGACTGCCGCTGGTTTCCTTTTCGATGGTGATTGCCAGTGTCTCTTCACTGACTCCCGCGATATATCGCAAATGATCGATCACAAGCTTGGCTGCAGTACTAAGCGCCCTCTCCGGGGAAAGCGTCCCGTCGGTCCATATCTCGAGAACGAGCTTGTCGTAGTTCGTGCTCTGGCCGACGCGGGCTGATATCACTTCCCAGTTTACGCGCTTGACCGGGCTATAAATTGCGTCAATCGGCAATTCACCGATGGGCATGTGTCCGCTCCGCTCGTTGGCGGGTGAATACCCTCGACCGCGTTCCACTGTGAATTCCAGATCGAGTTTGGTCTTGGGACTGTCCACAGTGAAGAGATACAGTTCCGGATTGACGATTTCGACCTCAGCAGGTGTGATAATATCTGCTGCCGTCACTGTGCCTTCGCCGCGTACTTCCAGATGCATGCGAGTGCTATCCACACCATCCAGTTTCAGGCGCAGTTGCTTGACCTGCAAGGTCACCTGGATGACATCCTCGCGAACACCGGGTATATCGCTAAACTCATGCAGCACATCCGCAATACGAATGGATGTGACAGCCGAGCCCTCTAATGACGAGAGCAGGACGCGGCGCAGAGTGTTCCCCAGCGTCACACCATATCCGCGCTCAAGGGGGCTGATAACAAATTTGCCATAATTCCGAGCTTCAGCCTCGCGCTCGATTTTCGGCATAACCATATTCGTGATACTCGTCACGGTTCACCTCTCCCTGTAAGATACAGTAGAAAATTCGCTGGATGAAGAATCTCACCAGCTCCAGCAATCTCGATACTACCGTGAGTAGTATTCAACGATGAGCTGTTCGTTCAGGAAGCCGTCCATTTCAGCGCGCTCGGGAAGGCGCTGAACTTCACCGGACAACTGCTTTGTGTCACGGTTCAGCCAGCTTGGAGATGTGCGGGCATCCGCCAGATCGCCCAGCCCTTTGAAATATTCCAGGCTGCGTGAACCATCGCGTACTGCAATAACATCACCCTCCCTGAGAAGCATGGAGGGCACATCCGTACGGCGACCGTTCACCATGAAGTGACCATGGGTCACCAGCAAACGAGCCTGCGCACGGTTAGAAGCAAACCCGAGACGGTAGACCACATTATCCAGGCGTGACTCGAGGATCTGCAGCAGATTTAGACCAGTCAGGCCGCGACGCTGAAGGGCAACTTCATAATAACGGCGGAACTGGCGCTCCAAAACGCCATAAACGCGTCTGGCACGCTGCTTGGCGCGCAACTGACGCAAGTAATCGGACTCGCGACCACTGCGACTCCCACCTCTGCGGTTTCCTGTGCGTCCATGTTGACCGGGCGCAAAGGCTCGTCTTTCGATCGCACATTTCGGTGTGAAACAGCGCTCGCCTTTGAGATAGAGCTTTTCGCCTTCACGACGGCAAAGTTTACAAACCGGACCAATATATTTCGACATAAATTACTTTCCTCTAAGACAAACTACACGCGGCGCTTCTTGGGCGGACGACAGCCATTGTGCGGCACCGGAGTAATATCAGAAATTGAGCGGACTCTCATTCCCATTGCCTGCACGGCACGGATTGCATTTTCACGCCCAGGGCCAGGACCCTTGACAAATAAATCCACTTCCTGAATACCCAGTTGCTGTGCGGCTTTGATAGCTTGTTCAGCTGCGAGGCGCGCGGCAAAAGGCGTGCTCTTACGAGAACCTTTGAAACCAGCCGAGCCCGCACTGCCCCACGCTACCGTATTGCCTTCCGTATCTGTAACGGTGACAATCGTATTATTGAAGGAAGCAAAAATATGCACCTGCCCGGAGGACAATGCACGCCTGGCTTTTTTGGCGCCTGAAGTCCGGCGCGTAGAACGTACACTTTGAGCCATAGTTTCTCCAAACTCTTATTTCTTCGTGCCGCGGCGGCGTCCGCGCCCGGCGACAGTCTTCTTGACGCCTTTGCGGGTACGGGAATTCGTACGGGTCCGCTGACCGCGAACCGGTAAATTGCGACGATGGCGCAGACCGCGGTAAGATCCAATTTCGATCAAGCGCTTGATGCTCATCTGAACTTCGCGGCGCAGATCGCCTTCCACTTTGTAATTCTTGCCGATGTATTCGCGGATCGCGGCAACATCAGCCTCGGACAAATCCTTCACACGTATGTCAGGATTTACCTTGGTATAAGCCAGGATCGCGCGTGCGCGCGTCGGCCCAACTCCATACAAGTAGGTCAGGCCAACTTCCACCCGCTTGTTGCGGGGAAGATCAACACCTTCAATTCTCGCCATAGTTCACACTAACCCTGTCGTTGTTTGTGTTTTGGATTTTCGCAGATAATGAACAATCTGCCTTTGCGCCGAACGACTTTGCATTTGGCGCAGCGCTTCCGTATTGACGGTGATACTTTCATAACAGAAATACTCCTTACTTACAACTGCCACAACGTATAGCCAAGGTTTGGATTATACACGCTTCTATTTCTTTCGTCCAGTTAATGCTAAATATCACATAGGATCATTGGACAGTCAGGATGAGAGGTTCTCCTGCGGTGACAGCGATCGAATGTTCAAAATGCGCTGTCAATGATCCGTCTGCAGATACTACAGTCCATTGGTCTGGCAGGACGCGTGTTTCTGCCGTTCCTACAAGCACCATCGGTTCAATGGCAATCGTCATGCCTGCTTTCAAAGGCATACCTGAACCAGGCTTTCCATAATTCGGGACCTGCGGGCCTTCGTGCATTTGCCTTCCAACTCCATGGCCTGTGTATTCACGCGTCACATAAAAGCCGTTGCTCTCGACATGGTTTTGGATGGCTGCAGCAATGTCACCTGTACGATTGCCCACGCACATCCTTTCAATGGCAGCGTCGAGCGCGCCTTTCGTGACTTCAAGCAGTTTCCGCGCTTCGGGAGAAATCTCTCCCACCGCGCCGGTAAACGCCGAGTCTGCCACCAGGCCGTCAAGCACGGTTCCGCAATCCACCGAGACAATATCGCCGGCTTTGAGTTTACGGCTCCTGCTCGGAATTCCATGAACAAGTTCCCGGTTAATGCTTACCGTGATCGAAGCAGGAAAAGGTGGATGGCCATATCCCTTGAACGGCGATACACATCCGTGTTTCCTCAGCACTTCCTCAGCAGCCGCGTTGAGGTCAGCAGTGGAAACACCCGGTCTTAAAAGTGCTTTTACAGTCGCCAGCACACTTGCATTGATTCGCCCGGCTTCACGCATCGTCTGAAGTTCGGCCGGGGTTTTTAGGTGGATCTGGCGAGCCCAACTCATGATGAATACTTTTTTAGTGCATCCATCAGGGCCTGTGTGACCTGCTCGATGGATTGCGTCCCATCAATTTCAATTAATTTACCCTGATGACGATAATGCGATATCAACGGTGAAGTCTGGTCCAGATAGACTTGAATCCTTCGCTTCACAGTTTCAGCCTTATCATCATCACGTTGATGAAGTTCTGATCCATCGAAATCACATGTGCCAGCAACCTGCGGTGGATTGGATTTCTGATTAAATATGTGACCCTTTGCACGGCATGTCCAACGGCCACTTAATCGCTCAATTAAGACATCTTCCCTTGCAGTGATATATGGCACAGCATCCACACGACCGTTAAATTCCTGAAGCATGACATCCAGTGCTTCCGCTTGCGCCGGGGTGCGAGGAAAACCATCCAAAATGGCACCAGATTCACTATCCGGACGACCGAGGCGCTCCCGTATCATCGCAATCGTAACATCGTCTGGCACCAGCTCGCCCCTGGTCATATAGGTCTGCGCAAGTTTTCCCAGCTCAGTCTGGTTCTTAATGTTCTCGCGGAACAGGTCACCCGAAGATATGTGCGCCAGGCCGGTCCGTTCAGATAAGGTTTTTGCCTGCGTTCCCTTACCAACACCAGGAGGGCCAAGAAGGACGATGAAGGACGGCATGAACGCTCCTAGCTGATGAGCAATTTTTCCTGATAACCGTGTAACTTAAGTTCGGCTTCGATGTTCATGAACGTATCACGAACAACACCGACTACAATGAGCAAACCTGAAGATGAGACCAGGAATAATCCTGCGCTGCCGGCAGCAGCAGGCAAGATCAACTGCAAGAGAAACGGCATGATTGCCACAGCCCCTAACAGCAACGCGCCCGGCAAAGTGATACGGCTTTGGATGCGACTCAGATATTTTTGAGTCGCCGTGCCACTGTGTACACCCGGGATCTGAGCGCCGGAGCGTTTCAGGTTGTCTCCATAATTCTGCTGTTCAAAGATCACCGTGGTATAGAAATAGGTGAAGCTCACGACCATCAGGAAATACAGAACCCAGTATCCCCATGAATTGGCGCCGGTCGCATTAAAGAAATTCTGAACACCGGTCGAGAACTGGCTTACCCATTCGGTTTGTGACCCGACAAAATAACTGGCAACAATGGCCGGGAACTGCAGAATTGCCCCGGCAAAGATCAATGGGATCATTCCTGCAAGATTGACCATCAACGGTAAATGGGGCTGAGGCATCCTCACCGACTTGCCCCGTTGGATCGCGTAAAACACCTGGCTCTTTTGAGGATACATGATCGGAACATTGCGGCGTCCCTGCTGCACATAGACAATCGCAATCACGGTAACCACAATCACGATCAACATAGCGGCAATCAGTGTCAGGCGATTCTGTTCATCCAGCCAAAGCGCACCGAGATTCGATGGGATCTGGGATACGATGCCTGCAAAGATGACAAGGGACAGCCCCTGACCCCGGATGCCATATTCCGAGATCAATTCACCCAGCCAGATGGCGAACATCGTTCCCGCAGTCATGACCAGCAAAGTTGTAACTGACTGTAACCATAATCCCTCGGTAAAGCCAAACGCAATGACAGGTTGTTGAGCCAGGGAGTTAAAAATGTTGATCTGACCTATTGCTGAAAGCATCGCCATGGGGACAGCCAGGTAATAAGTCCACTTTTCCATCCAGCGGCGCCCTTCACGCTGATCCTCCTGCATACGCCTTTGCAAAGCGGGGATAATGGGGATCAACAACTGCAAAATAATCTGCGCAGTAATATAAGGATAGACACCCATCGACAGAAGCGAAAAATTGGCAATCGTGCCGCCGGAAAGCAAATTCAAGAAACCTAAAAAGCCTCCCGTTCCGCCCTGGGTTTGAAAGAAGGCTGCCAATGCATCACGATCGACGCCAGGTGCAGGCACATTTGCCGCAATACGGAACAGAATCAAGATACCCAGTGTGATAAGCAATTTGCTTCGAATATCCTGCGATCTCCACAGAAAGCGCCAGGCGGATTGTTTCTTTTCAGGCATATCAGAATCTTCCTCTCAGATCGCGTTTAGCTGATCAACTCGACACTGCCGCCGGCTTTCTCAATCTTTTCTTTGGCGCCGGCGCTGACACGATGGGCGCACACTTTGAGCGCGACATTCATTTCACCGCGTCCCAGAATGACGATGGGATTGCGCGGGTCTCGAAGCAAATGGGCTTTCTGCAATGTCTCAGGAGTCACTTCCTCACTCGCTTTAAATGATTCAGCCAGTTGATCCAAATTCACCTCATTGTAGACCACCTGATTGCGAGGTGTAAAACCCTGACCGCGCATAAACGGCAGGCGGCGGTAGAACGGCAGGTTCCC
>DATDRD010000499.1:0-2592 GCA_035291925.1 Anaerolineales bacterium | reverse complement strand
TATTGATTGCCCAATCAGATACTAACAAAATTTTAAACTTATTAATCATCAAAAAACCTTTACATAAATGAATTAATAGATACAATCTATATAGTTGCATATCACAAAACATATGATTCAATTAATAGATTCATTGGATCATATAACAATAAGGAATATCAAACAATACAAAGCAAAATGAACATGCAACGCAATCAAGATGCAACACATCAAAACAGATTATCTTGATTGAGGTAAAGGAAAGGGACTCGACATGTATCTCTGCGTATTATCAAGTATCCCTGATGCGAATGATGTTCCATATGATCCTTCGCCGCATATGAATGGATACAAATGGAAACACTATCAGGTGCATCCAAAGAACGTTGAAAGACAACTGCGCGATCTTTTGAATGAAGGGGTGGACGTGTTCTTCAACCTGTGCGATGGCACACCCGATGATGCGCTATCGGGCGTTGGCCTGGTGCAAATCATGGAGAAGCTGGGCGCGGCATTCACAGGCGCAAACTCTGATTTCTTTGATCCTTCACGCCAGGAAATGAAGTCTTATGCAAAGAAATCGAATGTTCCAATACCAAACTGGGTAATGGTGGATCGCGTCGAAGATGTGGAGCGCGTTTCGAAGCGTCTACGCTTCCCGGTACTCGTCAAGCCCCCGCATGGATATGCCAGCATCGGCATCCGGCGCGAATCACGCTGTGAGAACCTTGAACAACTCAAGATCCAGACCGGCCGCGAGATCGAAGAGTTCGGCCGCGCGCTTCTCGAAGAGTTCATCGAGGGGCGCGAATTTACCTGTCTCATTGCGGAAAACCCGGATGATCCCAATAATCCCGTCACATTCAAGCCTGTCGAGTTCATGTTCCCCCCGGGTGAATCGTTCAAGCATTACAACATGAAATGGGTTGAATACGAACAGATGTCTGTTGCGCCTGTCAAGGATACACACATCGAAAAAGTTTTGCGAGAGCAGACGACCCGCTTATTCCAATCAATGAATGGCAATGGCTATGCACGCTGCGACTATCGCATGGATGCCGACGGTACGATCTACATGCTTGAGATCAACCCGAACTGCGGAATCTTCTATGCGCCCAACGAACCTGGCTCTGCGGATTTCTGTCTGATTCACGATCCTGTTTACAATCATCACAAATTCCTGAAACTGATCATCCACTCGGCGAAGAACCGGCAGGATAACATGCTCGCATCGAGCAGGGCAAAGCGACAAGTTAAAAAGCAACGTGTCGAGCAGATGATATATACATAAGAAACAGTATCCAATAATCAGTGAGCGGACGTAATATATGTCCGCTCATTTGTTATATTACTGCTTGTCAGAAGTATAATGACATGATGAAACTACCTGAACAAATTGAAACTGGAAGACTTGTTTTACGCGCTCCCCGCATGGACGACGCTCCCGTCATCTTTGCAGGATGGACCCGGGATAAAGAAGTGACGCGTTATCTCACGTGGCGTCCGCATCAACGAGTGCAGGAAACGGAAGCGTTCATTCAGAATTGTCTTTCCGCGTGGGAGGCTGAGATACGTTTTCCGTACATCATTACGCTTAAGGAAAGCGGTGAAGTCATTGGCATGATTGATCCGCGTATCGAAGGTCCCAAAGTTGGAATAGGATATGGAGTCGCACGCGCCCATTGGGGAAAGGGATACGTGACTGAAGCCACGCGCGCCATCATTGACTGGGCATTCCAGCAACCGTCAATCCTCCGCGTCTACGCCGCGACGGATAAAGTGACCCCCACCCAGCCTCCCCGCCGCAGGCAGGGGTGGAGGGGGGTGGCTGCTCACCATTCATAATTGATTTGGAGGAGTCTATGTTGAACAAAAAGATTGCCTTTATTGGCCCTGGTGTAATGGCAGAAGCTATGATCGCCGGACTGTTGCGCAAGAAATTGGCAAAAGCTGAAAATATCATTGCATCTGGTCCGCGGGCGGAACGTGGTGCAGATCTAAGCAAAAAATATAAAATCAAAACATCCGTTGATAATGCCTCTACCGCATCACAAGCGGATATCGTCGTGCTTTCCGTCAAACCACAACGATTGAGCGAAGTGATGAAAGGGCTCTACAAGATCCGTCCCGATGCGCTGGTGCTTTCCATTGTCGCTGGCGCATCAATCCAGAAGATCAGCAGGACGCTCAAGCATCAAGCCGTTGTCCGATCCATGCCGAATACACCGGGCCAGATAGGCGAGGGGATCACGGTCTGGACTGCATCTGCAAGGACATCGAAAGAGCAACGTGAGATGGCGCGACAAATTCTGGGTGCACTGGGTGAAGAAGTCTTCGTCGAAGATGAAAGCTATCTCGATATGGCAACCGCCCTATCAGGCACTGGTCCTGCATATATCTTTCTCTTCACCGAGGCCTTGATCGATGCGGGCGTACACATGGGATTCCCGCGCCGCATCGCCGAACAATTGGTTTTGCAGACGATCAAAGGTTCGCTATTGTATTATCAGCAGGCAGAACGACATCCTGCCACATTGCGGAATCAAGTCACCTCACCGGGAGGGACCTCCGCGGAGGCGTTGTATTATCTCGAGAAGGCAGGCTTCCGCACAG
>DATDRD010000498.1:0-10960 GCA_035291925.1 Anaerolineales bacterium | reverse complement strand
CTGCCTACGTTGATTCAGTTTCCCATTATCATTGCGTTGTACCAGAGCATCATCCGCGCTTTGGCATCCACGCCGCTGGATCTTTTGAAACTATCGCGCAGTATCTATCCCGCCCTCAATGTTTCAGATTTGATCCCGCTTAATAGCAAATTTTTGTGGATGAATTTGGGCCAGCCGGAGGGAATCCCTCTTCCTTTTGATATTTCCTTCCTGCCATACGGATTTCCTCTTTTGGCGATCATCGTGGCAATCACCACATACATCCAGGCAAAACTGACCATGCCCGCATCCACGAACCCGAACGACCAGAGTGCGGCCATGAGCAAGATGATGAGCGTCTATATGCCCTTAATGCTCGGCTACTTCGCACTTACATTTGCATCCGGCCTTTCGGTATACTTCATCACAAGTAACGTGTTAGGCATCGTCCAATATGCCATGCAGGGCAAAGCAAACTGGCGCAATCTTTTGCCTGGCGGTCAAAAAAAGTAAAATAATAAGGAGGCGGGTATGAACGAAAGAACTACACTGGAAATCATCGCACCCACGGTGGAGGAAGCCATTGCACAGGGGCTTGCTCAACTGGGTCTTAGTGCCGATGCGGTCAGCGTTGAGGTGCTGGATGCAGGCAACAAAGGCCTGTTCGGATTCGGAAAGCACCAGGTACGCGTGCGTTTGACGGTGAATGCATCAGGCGCCGAACCAGCTCAACAACAGGAATCACTCCCCGCGTCCAGGCCCGCAGCGCTGGTTGAATCCGCTAAAGAATCGGAATCTCCCTCCGAAACTGATCCGCTGCTCGACCATACCGAAGTAGTCATCTCCAAGCTGTTGCATTTGTTGAACCTTGAAGCGCAGGTCTCTGCCCATTATGGCGAAAGAGACCGGGAGGGCCGGCGCAACGTGCATGTGGATATCCGAGGCAATGACCTGAGTATATTGATCGGGCGCCGCTCGGAAACACTGAATGCATTTCAATATATCGCTTCGCTCATCGTTGGCAAGGAGATTCAGGATTGGGTCCAACTGGTCGTAGATGTGGAAGGTTATCGTGACCGGCGTGAGAAGCAGTTGATCCAGATGGCACAACGCATGGCGGACCAGGTTGCCAAAAGCGGACGGCGCCAGACGCTCGAACCCATGCCTTCCGCTGAACGTCGCATCATTCACATCGCCTTGCGCGAGCACCCGGATGTGGTTACCGAGAGCACGGGCGAAGACCCGCATCGCAAGGTAACGATCGTTCCGAAAAATAATTGATCCCGTAGTGGGGCAGGCCTCAAGCCTGCCCTTTTTTCATCCCTATATCTCACCCCAATGGGGTGATAAGACGGGGTCACACGGTATAATTCGTTCATGCCCAGCCTTGTTTTATCGGAGCCGGTGGATTATCTCGTTGTCGGTCATGTTGCGCATGATCTGGCTCCAGGGGGTCCCCGTCTGGGTGGGACGGTTTCATATTCTGCATTGACCGCTCGTGCGCTGGGTTTGCGCGTGGGCGTGGTCACTGCTTCCGGCCCTGAAACATCGCTCGAACCTCTGAAGGACATTCCTCTTATTTCAATTGAATCCCCGCGGTCCACAACCTTCGAAAATATTTACACCGAACACGGGCGCATCCAATATCTGCGGGCGCAAGCCTCACCGATTGATTTCAGCCGCGTGCCTGCAACCTGGCGGGGTACACCCATTATCCATCTTGCCCCGATTGCCAACGAAATGGGTTCTGTCCTGCCAGAAGGGTTTTCTCCCACTTTGCTCGGGATCACCCCACAGGGCTGGATGCGCCATTGGGATTCTGAAGGCCGCGTATCACCCCGCGCCTGGATAAATGCTGAAGCCGCGCTGAGGCAGGCGGGTGCAGTTGTAATGAGCCGCGAAGATGTTGATGGAGACGATGAACTTATCGAACACCTGGCACATCAAACGCGCGTGCTGGCAGTGACCGAAGGCGCGGGAGGTTCTGTCCTGTACTGGCACGGTGACCGGCGCCGCTTCCGCGCCCCCCGGATGGCTGAGGTGGATTCCACAGGTGCAGGCGATGTTTATGCAGCGGCATTCTTGGTTCGTTTATCCACCACACACGATCCGTGGGAAGCTGCGCGCTTTGCCACATTACTCGCATCCCATACCGTAACACGCCTCGGGTTGGACGGCATCCCAACGGCAGAAGAAATTCGAGATTGCATGATGGAAGTCCTGCAATAAGGAGGAGAAAATGCAAGGTCGAAACCCGTCTCTATTCCGTGTAATTTCCACAGATTATCCTTCGTTCCTGTCTGTTTTGTTTCCGATCGTTTTTGGTGCCTTCAGCCTATACTTCTTTTTTGCCGGGAACGATGCTTTGCGGTTATTCCTGCCCCTTGCGATTGGCGTCACGGTTGTCGGCGTTCCAGTCCTGGTTCAGAGATACCGAACCATCTCCTCCGTGTTTGCAGAGGGGATGCAAACCAAGGGCGTCGTGACCGGTCTCAGTTTCTTTCGCGGACGGGGCCGCCTCGAATACTCTTATACCTTTCAAGGAGAAAAGCAGGTGAGCGGTAATGCAATCAATAAAAACAGCCGCACAAGAAAACTAAGAGTTGGACAGGCAGTGACGGTTATCGTGGACCGTAACAATCCAAAACGGGCTTTCATTCAGGAAATCTACTTGTAACAATGAAGGGCTTTTCGTGACTCGCATCTACACGCTCGCCAATCAAAAAGGTGGGGTGGGAAAGACCACAACTGTCATCAACCTCGGCGCGTATCTCGCGCAAATGGGTCAGCGCGTGCTGGTCGTTGACCTCGATCCGCAGGCGAATGCGACATCCAGTCTCGGCGTGGATAAACGTGCGGTACAGGGAAGCACGTATGATGCCTTGCTGAATGGCGATATTCCGGTTTCATCCATTCTCTTCAATGAACGACTCCAACTCGCGCTCTTGCCATCTTCACCATCACTTGTTGGGGCGGAAATTGAACTCGTGGAAGAATCAGGCCGTGAGTTCCGTCTAAGGAGCGCGCTCGAATCCGTCGATGGAAAATATGACTACATCCTGATCGACTGCCCTCCCTCACTTGGAATTCTGACGGTCAATGGACTCATCGCCGCACGGGATGGAGTGCTTGTACCCGTTCAATGTGAATATCTCGCCTTGGAAGGACTCGGACAATTGACCCAAACGATCGAGCGGGTGCAGTCAGCGCTCTTCCCGGGCCTGCGCGTGCGCGGCGTTATCCTGACGATGTTCGACCCGCGCACGAGGCTCTCTTCAGATGTGGTGAGAGAGGTCAACAATCATTTCCCCGGACAGGTCTTCAAAAGCATTGTGCCGCGCAGCATCCGTCTTGCGGAGGCGCCCTCGTATGGACTTCCCATCTCCGCCTACGCGCCTTCGTCTGTTGGTGCAAATGTGTATGCAGCGCTTGCAAAGGAATTGCTCCAGGGCGATGGAGTAGCGGTAGTGTGATCCCGCTACCAGTCTGAATTGTAAGGAGAAAACATGTCCAAACGTTCCGGCCTCGGCAAAGGACTCGATGCCCTCATCCCCACCGGTCAAATAAAGCCGAGCGGGGATGGAAGCGGTGTCACACAGGTCCCAGTTGACCTAATCCAGCGCAACCCGCGCCAGCCGCGCGAAAAATTCGACATAGAGGAACTGGAGAACCTGGCCGCCTCCATCCGCGAGCATGGAGTGATCCAGCCGCTCATCGTTACGCCGGGCAAAAATGGGATCTATGTTCTGATCGCAGGCGAACGTCGTTTGCAGGCCTCACGCAAGGCAGGATTAAAAACTGTCCCGGTTGTCATTCGTCACGCGACCGACCAGCAATTGCTCGAACTGGCCCTGATCGAAAACGTCCAGCGCGCCGACTTGAATCCGATTGAAGAAGCGGAAGCCTACCAGCACCTGGCAAAAGAATTCAGGATGTCGCATGAGGCCATCGCGGAGCGCGTGGGAAAGAGCCGTGTAGCGGTGACAAATACGATCCGCCTGCTGGACGCGTCCGCGGCGGTGAAACAGGCACTGGTGGATGGACAGATCACCGAAGGCCATGCGCGTGCCATGCTGCGGTTATCTTCTGCAAACGCGCAGGAAGAGTTGTTGAAAAAAGTTGTCACTCTCGATTTAAGCGTCCGTCAGACGGAAATGCTGGCAAGAAAATACTCAGGGCAGAAACCCGTCTCCGGGAGGAGAGCAAGCCAAAGCGCGGATGTGATCGACGTCGAACGCCGCCTGCGTTCCAGCCTCGGGACGAAAGTCTCGCTCAAGCATGGCAAAAAAGGCGGCACGGTCACCATCTATTATTACTCGAATGAAGATTTGGATTCTCTGTTGGAAAAATTGACATGATATTTGTAAGGGCACAGCGAATTCTGAAAGGGCTTTGACCGTCTCTCGTTTCGCTGTGCCCCTGCATGGGATCGAATATGAAACTGCTATATAACGCTTACATCCACACCCAGGACCCATCCCAACCAGTTGAATCAGCTATTGTGATCGACCGCGAGCGAATTGTCGCGGTCGGAGAAGCGAAAAATCTCTTGGCACGCTATCCAGACGCCGAAAAGCAGGATATGAACAGGCGAGTGATACTACCCGGCCTCACTGATGCTCATCTCCATTTGAAGAACTACGCGCTGTCTTTGCAAAAAGTGGATTGCGAAACCGAAACAAAAGACGAATGCCTGCGCCGCGTCGAAGAGCGCGTGAAGAGAGCGAAAGCGGGTGAATGGATTCTGGGTCACGGCTGGAATCAAAATGTGTGGAATTCCCCTCGCCCCGCTTCGTCTCCGCTGACGCTCCGCTCAGCGCGAGTGGGAGAGGGGCCAGTGGTGAGGGATTGGCCTTCGGCCTCTGAACTTGATGCGATCGCACCCAACAATCCTGTTTATCTCACTGCCAAATCGTTGCATGCATCCTGGGCGAATACGGCCGCGCTGAAACTCGCGAACATCACCGCACAAACACCTGACCCGCAAAACGGACAGATCCAACACGATGCGAATGGGAATGCCACAGGTGTTTTGCTCGAAACCGCGATGGAATTGGTGGGTGACGCAATCCCGGAATCAAGCATTGAAGAGATCGCACTTGCGATTGAAAAAGCCCAGCTTCTTTTATGGAAAATGGGATTAACAGGCGTTCATGATTTTGATCGCCGCGATTCATTCATGGCTTTGCAGGGACTTCACGCACATGGCAAACTCAAACTGCGCGTCCTGAAGAACATCCCCATTGAATTGCTCGATCAGGCTTATGAACTGGGTCTGCGCGCAGGCTTCGGCGATGACTGGCTGCGCGTTGGTTCCGTGAAAGCCTTTATGGATGGCGCGCTCGGTCCGCACACCGCCGCAATGTTCCAGCCCTATATCGGTGAAGGTGAAAACCGCGGCATCCTCAACATGGATGGCGAGGAACTCTTCGAGCATGGCCGCAAGGCCGCGCAGGTTGGTTTGGGCATGACTGTGCACGCCATCGGTGACCGCGCCAATCACGAAGTGCTGAATGCATATGAGCAATTGCGCAGCTATGAAAGAGAGAATAACCTGCCGGCGCTCCGCCATCGCATAGAACATGTACAGGTGCTTCACCCTGATGATGTGGCGCGCCTCGGCAGGATGAACATCATCGCCTCCATGCAACCCATCCATGCTACATCCGATATGCTGATGGCGGATCAATTCTGGGGGGAGCGTTCGCGTCTCGCTTATGCGTGGCGGACTCAATTGGATCACGGCGCGCGGCTTGCCTTTGGATCGGATGCGCCGGTTGAAGCACCGAATCCGTTTTGGGGATTGCATGCCGCGGTCACTCGAAGACGCGCCGATGGTTCCCCCTCAGCCGAGGGTTGGTACCCCGAACAAAAATTGACCATGGCTGAAGCCCTGGAGGGCTACACCCTCGGCCCCGCCTACGCCGCAAACATGGAGGACCGCCTCGGCAGGCTCGCTCCGAACCATCTCGCGGACCTGATCGTGCTGGATGCTTCGCAAGATCCCTTCACCTGTGAGCCTGATGAATTGCTTGCCATGCAATCATCGGCTACAATGGTAGGCGGAGAATGGGTCTGGCAGTCGTAAGGATATTGCATGGCAGATCAACAGCGCCTCACACCCGAAATGCTCGTACCTCGCATGGGGGAATATCTGATTCAAAAAGGTCTCATTACTGCTGAGAGCCTGCAAAGGGCGCTGGAGTATCAACAGGAAGAAATAGCCAAAGGCAACCTGCTCGTCCTGGGCCATGCACTGATGGATCTTAAGCTGATAGACCGCGCTGATCTTGATCAGGTGGTTACCGAACAGATCATCCACCTGCGTTCTGCGTTGCAGGTGGCGAATCGCACGCTTGAACGCCGCGTTGAAGAGCGCACGGCTGAACTGCAAAAAGCGCTCGAGCGCGTCTCAGAACTCAACCAGCTCAAAGCCAATTTCATCGCCAACATCTCGCACGAATTGCGCACCCCGCTTACACACATCAAGGGCTATATTGAATTGCTTATCAGCGAATCGCTGGGGGCGATCACGGAAGAACAGCGTCATGCGTTGCAGGTAAGCCAGCAATCAACAGGCAAACTGGAGACATTGATCGAAGATCTGATCATGGTCTCGCTCGCATCACGCGGTGAATTGAGCCTCAAGCAGGAGAGTGTGGATATTCGTCGTCTGTCAAATCTGGCGATCAAGTCTTCAACGAACAAGGCGCAGGAGCGCGGCGTGCATTTGCAGGCTGTAATCGACGACAACGTGCCGTTCGTCCAGGCGGACGCACAGAAGCTCGTCTGGGTATTGGGCCAGCTTATCGATAACGGGATCAAGTTCACGTCTTCGGGTGGAAGCGTAGTGGTCAGCATCAAACGCGAAGGGGAACAGCTCGTCGTCGTTTCAGTCACAGATACGGGAATCGGCATCCCATCCAATCGCCTGAGCGACATCTTTGAACCATTCCATCAACTGGATGGCTCAGCCACACGTCACTATGGTGGCACGGGCCTGGGGCTTTCGCTTGTGAGGCAGATCATCGAAGCGCACGGCTCGATGCTCGAGGTCCAATCCACTGAAGGCCACGGTTCCACATTCAAATTTCCATTGCTCGTGGCGGGAGACTCGAAGTAGAAACCATGGATTACAAGACGCTCGAGTACCTGCAGGGACTGTTGCAAACTGCCGTAAAGGCGGGTGATTCGCGGGATGCCATCGAGAAGTTCCTGGCAACGTTGCGCGAACAGTTTGTCTTTGACAACGTAGCGGTCTATCTCCAGGATGACTTGACACAGACCCTCGAAGTGGTCTACGCGCGTGCCGTTGGACGTGCCAAGTCCGCTGAGGCTGATGCGGCATGGGGGGAAAGCTTCGCAGGGCAGGTGCTTGCAAAAGGCCAATTTCTTTTGCAGGATCCAAAGCCTGATAGCCCGACTGATGATCGCTTGCATCAGGCATACCTGCTCGGCTTACCGCTGCGTGGTGATGGATTGATCAAAGGCGCCCTGGTCTTTGTACGCTTTGGCGGACCTGTCTATGAAAAAGAACATCTCACGATAGCATCTGTTGCTGCAGAGCTGATTTCATTGTTATTCGAGCGCATCGCGTGGATGGAAACACATAGTAAACTCCATGAACTGAAACGACAGATGCAATTGCAGGAAGATTTCGTGAGCACGATCTCGCATGAACTGCGAACGCCTCTCGGATTCATCAAAGGCTACAGCACCAGTCTCCTCAGGCAGGACACCAGCTGGGATGAAAGTACACAGCGCGAATTCCTGATCATTATCGACGAGGAGGCTGACCGCCTGGCCCTGCTTATCGAGAACGTTCTCGAGTCCGCGCGCCTGCAAAGCAAAACACTCCCGCTTCGCTTCCAACCTCTCAGGCTGGATGCCATATTACGGGATGTGGCGGCGCGAATCCGCGCCCGCTATAAGGACATTGATATAAGCATGGATATCAAGCCTGTGCCCTCCCTTCGTGGAGATGGTGTGCGCCTGGCACAGGTCTTTGAAAACCTGTTTACCAATGCTGTGAAGTATGCACCAAGTTCGCCGATCATCGTGCTATTGAATCAAGTGGGGGAGAGCATGCTGGTTTCGTTCATTGATCGCGGCCCCGGCATTCCAAAAGAGTCGCTGCCGTTTATTTTCGAACGTTTTTACCGTGTGCGCAGTGATAAGAGCGTCACTGGCACCGGGCTGGGACTTTACATTTGCAAGCAGATAATTGACGCACATCGTGGTAAGATTTGGGCAGAATCCCTGCCCGGTCAGGGAACCACATTTTTCATAGAACTGCCCATCAACTCGTCGAAATAACACGAAGGAGGCCCTATGGCAAAGCGCATTCTTATAGCAGATGATGAACCTCGTTATCTGCGTTTGCTCGAAGCCAATTTGCGAACGGAAGGCTATGAAGTGGTCACCGCGCAGGATGGCGCGCAAGCCGTTGATGTCTTCTCGAACCAGCCCATCGATCTGGTATTGATGGATGTGATGATGCCCAAGCTGGATGGATTCGGCGCCACGCAGCGCATCCGTGAATTCTCCAACGCTCCCATCATTATCCTCACAGCAAAAGGCGACGAGCAGGACCGTGTGCGCGGCCTGGACCTGGGCGCGGATGATTATCTCGTCAAGCCGTTCTCGGCCACAGAGTTGCTGGCACGTGTGCGCGCTGTTTTACGCCGCGCACAACCCCCAAGTGAGGTGGGACAGTCCCGTTTCTTTACGCACGATAACTTAAAGATAGATTTCGCCCGCGCGGAAGTATGGCGGGGTGAAACTCCCGTTTCACTTTCAGCCACGGAATATCGTTTGTTGCTGCAGTTTGCCCATCATGTCGGCAAGATTATGACATCGGAAGAACTTCTGACCAGCGTGTGGGGACCCGAATATCGCACAGACAAAGAGATTCTCTGGGTGAGCATTGCCCGCCTGCGCCAGAAGCTGGAAGACGACGCGCACAATCCCAGACATATCGTTACGCGCTCCGGCCTGGGATACCTGATGCCGCCCATGGAAGATTGACCATGCCAGAGGCCACTGTGGTTGGTAAATCCGTTCTGGTACTGGATGAGAACACAGCCAGCCGCCATTTCCTTGCCAATACTCTTCTCGAAAAACAGTTCAAGGTTTCAGGGGCCGCTTCCGGCAAAGAGGCGCTCGTCATTGCCTGGCGTGACGGACCTGATGTTGTGCTATTTGATCCCGTATTAGGGGATATCAAGGTCGAAGAATTCATTCAAAAGCTGCGTAATCATCCACGCACCAGCAAGACCCCGCTTGTTGCGCTTTCCAGCGATTCCAGCCCGGCTCTTAAAGAGACCTGCCTTAACGCTGGCGTGTCTGAATACCTGGTCAAATCGGCACAGACTATTCCCGCACTTGAAGAAATCCTCACGCGCCTGTTTGGCACGGATAAACCAGCAGAGGTGGAGAGCAGGGAAGGTCAGGAGACCGGTCTGCTGATCGTCTTCCTGAGCGCGAAGGGCGGCACGGGTACTTCATCGCTGTGCGCGAACCTTGCAATGAATATTAAACAGGCTCAGCCTGAAGCGCGTATTGTTGTCGCCGATCTCGTCCTGCCCATCGGCTCGATTGCTCCCATTGTGGGTTATGAGGGGGGACTCAATCTGGCAACAGTGGCAGACCTCTCATCCGGACAAACGAGCGCGCAATACTTCCACAAAAAATTGCCGGAGCCGGAGCTATGGCAATTCCAGTTGCTGGCTGGCTCACCTGATCCACAACATGCAAACATCCTCAACGGAGATCGCATCAACGAAATTGTGGAAACTCTCTACTCCTCGTATGATTTCATTATCCTGGATATTGGACGTTCGCTCTCACGCATCAGCCTGCCTCTGATCCAAAAAGCCGATCTCATCACCCTGATTGTGTCCCCGGACCAGAGCACCATCAAACTGACCAAGACCGTATGGGATTATCTACAAACACAGGGCATAGACAACCGGAAGATGTATGTCATTTTGAACCGGGCAGTCGGGCTGGAGGGAGTGACCAAGACACAAGCCGAAGAGATCCTTGGTTTAACGATCAAGACAGCCATCCCTTATATGGGGAGCAATTTTTCGCTGGCAAACAACTTACACCAACCCATCACAACGAAGTATCCAACCGATACAGCATCCATTATTCTCAAGGAAACGGGAGAGAATATGATAAAGCTTGCGCGCCTGCACCGCGCTCAACACGGCTCCTAATGGAAGTGAAAGGCAATTTCCACTCCATTTCGACTACACTTTGACCGTAGGCCTCCACAATTCGAATAGTGACAGTTCATCGTCGTGTGCTGCCATTTTTGTCGACATGATCGGAGGGATGGTCTGCGAAAGCATCATCACCAGGCGAGACTCCAGGTTTAAAGGAGAAACACCATGTCCATTGAGTACTATGATGAAAAAGGCAAGGTCTTCACTGATATTGTATCCAAGGTTGCCGTCCAGGCTACCATTCAGACAACCACCCATAGGATGCGCGGGCTGCTGCATGTTCGCAGGGACCAGCGCATCAAAGATGAATTGGATCATGATGAAAAGTTCCTTGCGCTTACTGAGGTGAGCATATTGGGCCCAGACGGACAATCGCTGTTTCAGGCGCCGTTTGTCGCAGTGCAGCGGGCACAGATCGTATGGGTCATTCCGGAACAAAATAAAGATGAAGAGAAGGGTTCCTGATGGCTGCCCCGATTTTATCCGATTTTACGAGGCTCACTTCCGCTGATCTTCTTAAGTTCAAGCGTTATCTTATCGAAAACATTGGCCGTTCAATGGAGGGTGAGGAGTTGCAGATCGGCGACCGCGCTGAATTTATGAAACAGCGCCTGGGTGAGGTCTACATCCAAACAAAAGTGAATTTGCCCGAGGATATTCGCAAGCAGATCTTTGACGATATCCTTGATGAACTCACAGGCTTCGGTCCCATTCAACCTTTATTGGATGATCCTGATGTCAGTGAAGTG
>DATDRD010000497.1:0-2492 GCA_035291925.1 Anaerolineales bacterium | reverse complement strand
CTATAACGGGAGCAACCCGACTCGGATACTTGTTTGATGTAGTGACGGCTTCAGCCGTCTGATTAGCGAATGAATTCGCTACTACATTTGCTTTCACCTTGCAACTCGGAGGTCCATTCTGCGGAGTCGTCTCGGGCAGGGTTTTCACCATGGTGGTCTCAAACGACCACCAGCCTGCTCTCTGGACCGTCGTTCAACAATTACTCGTCCTCGTCTCAGCCTTTTTAATTTTCGATGATTATATGCCAAGGGATATAATTGTCAATAGAGGTAAATACCATGAAAACCAAGACTCTGTTGATCCTGTTGATTGGATTTGCTCTGCTTGCGGGTTGTGGCTCGCCTGCCACGCCTGCGCCTCCCACTCAGTCTCCGTTTCTCACCGCGACACCAACATTGTTTATCGCTACCGGGATCACACCTGGTGCTCTGACAGCGATTCCCAATCTTACTTTAACGGCGGTAGTTCGCAATCCGAATGTCTGTGCTGACACTCAAGTGACGGCATTGATAGATTCACTGAAATCGGCTGTGCTTACATCAGATGGGCCGCTCCTGAGCGCACTCGTCAGCCCGCAGCGCGGCATGGACGTTGGCTATTTCCGCGATGGCACCGTGATCAACTATAAGCCGGAACATGCCAAGTTCCTATTTGAGACGACCTTTGAAGTGAACTGGGGAACAGAACCCGGAAGCGGGGCTGAGAAGATTGGCTCATTCCATGATGTGGTCGTGCCTGAATTGGTAAAAGCTTTTAACCAGCCATATACACGTCATTGCAATGAGCTCAAACATGGCGGCGCGACCTATGAACTTGTATGGCCGTATGAGGGAGATTTCTATTCCGTGTACTTTCCCGGCCTGGAAGCAAATGGCTTTTTGGATTGGCATACCTGGGTGGTCGGTGTTGAATATGTGAACAACAAGCCGCTCATTTATGCCCTTCTGCGATTCTTCTGGGAGCCTTAACCAGGGGATAAAAAAGGAGTCCAACGACTTATCATCCCCGATGGGGGCCAGTCGTTGCTTTCATGGCAAAGTCTGGCCCCACGGGGTGCTACGCAAAGACTTTGGACTCCAGCTTTCATTATCTTGTTCAATCTCTTAACCTGTTCTTAAAGTAAGAAAACCCCAAACGTTGTATACTGTATATATAGTTATTGCAAAAAGTTGCAATAAGGATACTTATGACCTGCAGTTTAGATTATGCCCCCCAGCTCCGCGCACGCGGATTCCGAATGACGTCCCAAAGGATGGCGATCCTGCACGTACTCCATCATGCCGGGACGCATCTTTCCCCCACCGAAGTCTACAAACAAGCCAAACGCGACTTTCCGAGGCTCACGGAACCGACTGTATATCGTACCCTCGAATTCCTCGCGCGAAACGGACTTGCGCACCCTTCTCATTCCAGCAGCGGCCACCTGACCTATCAGATCGCAGGCGAAGACCATCACCATGTCGTTTGCCGGGTCTGCGGCAGTGAAATTGAAATTGAACATGCTTTGCTTGAAAATCTTTATCGCAAATTGGAATCAACAAGCGGATACCGGCGTATTAATAGTCATGTGACCTTCTTCGGGGTATGCCCGAAGTGTCAATTGTCTTAGAAATAGGAGATGAATAATGCATTATTCACCTGCACCTCTTCACATCCCTGATGGATTTTTGAGTTTTATGGTTTCGGCAGTATGCTGGGCGATCAGTGCAATGATCCTGAGCGTGGCGATCTCGCGCACGAACAAATCGCTCGGCGAGAAGCTGGTCCCGTTGATGGGTACCATGGCCGCGTTCATCTTCGCCGCACAGATGATTAACTTCCCGGTCGCGGGCGGGACGTCCGGTCACCTGCTCGGCGGCGCACTGGCTGCGATCGTGTTGGGGCCGTGGGCGGCAATGGTTGTGATGACCGCGGTCATCGCGGTGCAGTCGCTTCTCTTCCAGGATGGCGGCCTGCTCGTCATGGGAGCCAACATCCTGAACATGGGTTTGTTGACTTCCGTGATCGGGTATGGACTCTACCGCGCGGTGTTCGGGAGATCGCGCCGTGTCAAACTTGCTGTGGCTGGCTTGGCCGCCTGGCTTTCCGTGATGGCGGGCGCACTCGCCACGGCTCTTCAGCTATGGCTGAGCGGCACAAGTAATCTGCAGACTGTCCTGCTGGCGATGCTCGGCGTCCATGCTTTGATCGGGATCGGCGAAGCGCTGATCACCATTGCCGCGCTGACATTTATCTTACAGACTCGGCCTGGCCTTATCGGTGAAGGATCCGCTGCTGCGCGCGGGGGGCGCGGCTGGGCCCTGGCAGGTGTGGTTCTCTCCCTGGTAGTCGTGCTGCTTTCTCCGTTCGCTTCGGCAAACCCTGATGGCCTTGAGCGTGTGGCAGCCGATCTGGGATTTATCAACAAGGGGCAGTCTGCTGCTTACCAGATCATTCCTGATTACACACTTCCGTTTCTGGGTCAGACGCCGCTATCGACCATTATGGCAGG
>DATDRD010000496.1:0-2644 GCA_035291925.1 Anaerolineales bacterium | reverse complement strand
TACAGGCGATTGACAACGCTCAATACGCATCCCTTACACAGGCCTCGACTGTACTGGTCAAGGAAGACTACAAACTCCATTATTACTTCGGGTATCCTGAAACAACCGAAGGCGAACTGGTGAAACTTTTCGATATCAAGTCGGACCCTGAAGAACTGATAGACTTGTATCCATCAAAGAAAGGGGTCGCGTCAGAATTGCTCAACGAATTGAAGGATAAACTCGCAGAGGTGAACAAACCTTATCTGTAAACGATTGAGTTATCGACGCCGATAAAAAGCTGAGAGGACAAGCGCGCCCAGCAAACCCCAAAGCATATCCAGGATCGTATCTTCAAGGCCGCGTACCATGTGAGTGCCGAAGAAAAAGTCAAACAGGTTCTCATAGAATTCCCAGAGGATGATCGTAGTCCCTGTGCATGTGAAGGCAAGAAGGATTTGAATTGAGGAGGGTATAACTCCAGCTATTCCCTGGGAATTCCTGATCGAGGACCGGTAAAAATATGTAATGGTAACTCCACCGATGAAATGGCTTGGCATATCCAACGGGGGAAATAGGTCATAGAGATGAAGAGGACGGCCAATCAAATAAAAAATGAGTACGCCTAATGGCGCCCATGCCGATTCGCGCAGGGTGGCAGATATCCAATCGATCAGTTGTTGTCTATTTGTCATGAACAGTCTCGGTTTGATGATTGTATCAATTTAATGCTCACTTAAACCGTTAGGTTATAATCTTTTCGCTCACGCTCTTCAGGGCTCCAGACCCGAAGGGGCAAGTGCAAACATTCATATGAAAATTCTTACTGTTCTAACATATTATCGCCCACATATATCAGGTCTCACCATCTATGCAGAGCGCCTTGCGCGCGCCTTCGCCCAACGCGGACACCAGGTCACGGTCATGACCATGCAATATGATCCATCACTGCCACGCGAAGAAATCATGGATCGTGTGAAAATCATCCGGGTGCCGGTGGCGGCGCGCATCAGCAAAGGTGTTATCGCTCCCACTTTTGGCTTTGTTGCCACAAAGCTTGTTATGCAGCATGATGTCGTCCACATGCACCTTCCTCAATTTGATGCTCCCGGTGTTGCACTCCGCGGACGTCTCTTCGGCAAGCCGGCTGTGCTCACGTATCACTGCGAGCTCCTTCTACCTCCTGGCCCGTTCAATCGTTTTGTGAATCTTGTTGTCAAATTCCAAAACAACCTGGCAGGTCTTTTAGCGAATCGTATCGTAACTCTCACACAAGACTACGCAGACAACTCTCCTTATCTTTCGCGCTACGCCTCCAAACTGACTACCATCCTACCTCCGGTGGATTTGGCCGAGGCTACCCCTGAGGAGGCTTTCGCCTTCGCCCAGGAGCATCACCTCAAAGAACGACATCCCGTAATTGGTATGGTTGCACGCTTTGCCTCCGAGAAGGGTGTTGAGATTCTGTTGGGTGCCTTGCCGATGATATTGAAAAAGTACCCAAAAGCGCGGGTCCTGTTCACAGGGCAATATCAAAACGTGATGGGCGAGCAGGCTTACTTTGATCGGTTGTATCCATATATTCGTGAGTATGAAGAGTCAGGTCACTGGAGATTTCTTGGCAGTATCAGTTCAGACCAACTCTCTGCGCTATATCCAAATCTAGATGTGCTGGTTGTGCCGTCTCTTAACTCCACCGAAGCATTCGGACTGGTACAGATTGAAGCGATGATGAATGGCGTGCCGTGCGTTGCGTCCGATTTGCCCGGGGTGCGGCAGCCTGTCAGGAGGCACGGGATGGGGCGTGTTGCTCGAGTTGGCGATCGGGCTGATTTAGCGGAAGCAATTCTCGAGGTTCTGAATGAGCCGGAAAAGTTCCGCGGGGACATCGAATCCATCAAGAAATCCTATAATCCTGATTCCATTGCAGCAGGCTATGAGCAGTTATTTGAAAAGTTGCAAGGGAGGTAAATGACAGAAGCTTCTTGAGTTCTTCAGCCGGGTATCCTGTAATGGAGTAAATTGGATGGATGACAATTTTGATTTCGACGGAAAACAGAAAGCGGCTTCGCAGAGAGCACCATTGGAAATATGGGACAGGCTCTCGATCCTGGTGCTTATGATCACGGCCTGCATCGGCTTGTATTTCCTGTTGATTTTTGTCAACCCCAACTCATCGATTAATCTATTTCCTCCGGCCCCGCACGGGCCTGCGTTTTCCACTTTGACAGCCAGACCCCTGCAGCCTTCCGCGACGTGGACAGCCAGTCCCATCGTTGAAGTTACGCCAACCAAAACACCCGGACCAGCGAGCGCGCCTGAGGTGCCATTTAGGGCGTCTTCGGTTACGGCTGTGAGGAGCACATTTATTCCGCACCTTCAGGATCTGGGATGTGGCTGGTTTGGGGTGGGAGGCACAGTGAATGATGTCAACAATAGTCCGATCATCGGCATTGTTGTTCGGCTGACTGGTACCTTAAGCGGCAACCATATCGAACTGACCACCTTGAGCGGTGTTAGCCCGGATTACGGCAAAGCTGGCTATGAGTTTGTATTGGGGAATGTCCCTCTGGCCTCAAATAAGGAAATGTATGTCCAATTACTTGACGAGGCAGGTCTGCCACTTTCAGAAAAGGTATTTCTGGTTACATCCACTGATTGCGAG
>DATDRD010000495.1:0-3745 GCA_035291925.1 Anaerolineales bacterium | reverse complement strand
ACGCAAAATCTTCGTTGACGTGCAGAGGCTGTGTGTTCATCGTCAGTGCTGAGAAAAGAACGTTATCCATCTCTGTGATGGTGCGCCCCAGTGCGTGCTGGAATTTCATCCCGACTTCGAGTTCTTCAAAATATTTTCCTGACATAAGGCCTCCGGTTCGACGTTGGCAGGTTTGAACGTTGAAACGTCTTAACTTTCCAACGTGTCAACGATTTCTATAAGCATTTGTTCTCTTTCAACTGTTTGACCTTGCTTCACCAGCAATTTCTTCACCAGGCCGTTTTGTAGCGCCTGCACACGGATTTCCATTTTCATAGCTTCGAGCACCAGGAGCGTTTGACCTTTCGTCACCGCGTCGCCCTCACTGACATTCACTGCCCGGACTTGTCCAGGCATGGGGGCGGTCAATTCACCTGCAGCGTGATGCGCGTGTCCGCCTTTGCGCGCGCCTGATGATTTCGTGAGTACAAAGGTCTGACCATTGACCGTTACCCAGCGTTTGGCATTATCGGAGGAAACGTAAGCCGTTACGCGTTGACCATCAATAAGTAGATCTAATTTCCCAATTTCTGCGTGCAATATTTCGGCCTGAATCGTTTTGTCATCCAATGTCAATGCAAATGTTTTGCCGTTGGATGAAATATCAAGCGTAATGTCGTTGAAGTGTAGTTTCATTAGTTGCGAAACCCGCTCGGATTCCTCCACAGACTATACGGATCAGGTTCACTTCGATTATCGATTTTCGATTGACGATTGTCGATTGCCAGGTCCGCGAGCGCGGCGGCGATTAGGCTCTGGAGTTCGACAGCTTGCTGTCGATTTTCCGGAAGCAAGCTTCCGGATTCCAGAGTCTTTTCCACCCAGCGCGTGGTCACTTCTCCGTTTGCAAAGTCGGGGTGAGAGAGGACCGCTTGCAGGAAGTCGATGTTAGTTACTACACCATGAACAACGAAATCTTTCAGCGCAACTTGCATACGTCGGATGGCTATCGCGCGGTTCTCTGCATGAACGATCAACTTCGCCAGCAAGGGATCGTAGAAATGTGTCACTTCATCCCCAGCGGTGAAGCCCGAATCCACGCGGATGCCGGGTCCGCGCGGCTCGATGTATTGCAAGAGTTTACCTGTGCTCGGTAAAAAATCATTGGCGGGATCTTCAGCATAGACGCGGCACTCGATGGCGTGTCCGTGTTGTGCCAGTTGTTCCTGCGAATATGGGAAAAGTTCTCCCGCCGCGACGCGGAGTTGCCATTGCACGAGATCAAGTCCGACAACGAGTTCAGTGACAGGGTGTTCCACCTGCAAGCGCGTGTTCATTTCAAGGAAATAGAATCCCTGCCCTGAGCCCTGTCGAAGGGTCAGCGTGTCGGGATCAACGATGAATTCAACTGTCCCTGCGTTGTAATAGCCCACGGCTTGCGCGGCTTTGACCGCGGCACTTCCCATTTCTTCGCGGAGTGGTGAAATGAGTAACGGTGAAGGAGTCTCTTCGATGATCTTTTGGTGCCTTCTTTGCACGGAACATTCACGCTCAAACAAATGGACGAGATTTCCATGCTGATCGCCAAAGACCTGGAACTCGATGTGATGCGCGTTGGGAATATATTTCTCGATCAACAATCTTTCATCGCCAAATGCGTTCAGGGCTTCACGTCGGGCACTTTCGATTGATTCACTCAATTCGCTTTCATCGTTTACAACTCTCATCCCCTTACCGCCGCCTCCTGCCGCGGCCTTGACCAAAACAGGATAACCAATCTCTCTTCCAGCTTTTTTTAAATCTTTTTCAGAGTCGAGTCCTTCAAAGCCGGGAACTGTCGGTACGCCTGCTTTCTTCATTGCGATCTTTGATTCCGCTTTGTCGCCCATGGCACGGATCGAGTCGGCTGAGGGGCCGATGAAGGTCAATTTAACGGAAGCAACCTTCAGCGCGAAGGAAGCGTTCTCCGAGAGGAATCCATAGCCCGGGTGGATGGCATCCGCTTTTGAATCGAGCGCGGCCCTGATGAGTTTATCTGCATTAAGATAGGATTCTTTCGGAGAGGAGTCGCCGATGTGAATCGCTTCATCCGCATGCTGAACATGCAAGGCGTTTTTATCGGCATCGGAATACACCGCGATGGTTTTGATGCCAAGCTCCTTGCAGGCCCGCATGATACGAATGGCGATCTCGCCGCGATTAGCTATCAAAATCTTTTTGAACATGTTCACAGCAAATTCTGGATGAAATAAATTACAACACTGACAAACAGACCTGTGAAAAAGCACAGATAGGCAAGGCGGATATATTTGTATTTTGTTCTGAGCAAATAAACTCCGGCGTAATAAATATCTTTCACCATGATTTCGTATGTGAGGTCCGGGTCGTTCATGATCTCTTCGAAGTGTTTTGCATATTCATCGTACGAAATATCGCCGTAATTTCCGAAGAACAGCGGACTGTAATCGGCGTCGTTGATGAAATGTTTTTTACGGTTAAGAACTTTTACCTTTCCGATCACGGTCAACAGGGCAAAAAAGATGGTGATCAAAAGGAACACATCCAGCCCCGCGATGGCCAGCGTGAGGCGCGGATTGGAGATTTGCGTCAGGGAGAGTGATAACAACACCGATGAAAGGCTCAGCAGAATATGGGCTTTTGTGTCTGCCATCTGGCTGAAATTGACCAGGTTCATGCGGGTCTGCCGCAACATGTGATCGAGTTGCTGGCGCGGTTCGTTAATATGCATAACGTTCTCCTTGCTGCTATTTTACGCGCGTAAGTTTTGTCTCAACTGCTTTCCCTTCGCTTCCTTCGGGATCGATGTTGTAGGCGGTGATGATAAGGTGATCACGATCAACCAATTCGACTTCTGTTCGCCAACCCCAATCTGGTCCGCCGGTGGGATCGGGGTAACTGCCGAGAACAGAGAATCCGTTTTCTTTTGCCGAGCCAACGCAGAACATAATGGCGGTGTTGTTGTGGAAACTATCCACCCAACTCGCTTCGTATTGATCCGTTGTTGTGTTGTAGCCAAAGATGAACATGCCGTGTTGAGGTTCGCCTTCAATGGAGCCTTGATAGAGGTAGATGGCAAAGCGTCCTTCCAATACCAAGGTAATGGTTCCCAGAACAGGCGATTCGTCAGCGAGATTGTCCGGCTCGAGCCAGAGCTTGGATGTGCCTTTCCAGCCGCCAGCGAGACTGGCGAGGAAGTGGTGGGGGCTGCCTGAGGATTGTGGGAAAGTCATTGTTGATCTCCAGAGGTGTTGGTATTGGCTAACAAAGAAAGATGAAAGAGGAAAGATGTGTTACGGGAAAGGTACATCTGAGTCGAGGGAGAAATCTGATGGTTGTATATTGTATTCGGCTTGTTTTTCTCGAATAGCATTTTTGCGCTGATGCTGAATCATTGGTGTCAGCATGCCGATGACATGTGTGACCAGGCTCATACGATGTTTGATGACTTCAACCGATAAAACATGTCGAGATTTGTAATACCAGTCTCGGCTCTCGCGGGCTGATCCAAGAGAGATTTCGAAAAAACGAGCGCGGTCAAGTCCTTTACTTCGAGAATATCCTTCAGTTAGATTGGCGCTGATGGAACCAAGTGAGCGATGGAGTTGATCCGCCACTCCCCACATTAAGTTATTCTTCGACAATGCAAGAACATCCGGCCACCCAATGTCGTCTATAAATAAAGCCAGTCGATAGACTTCAAGTTTCCAAATCGGATCATTGATGATCTCAGACGGAACAGTCTCAA
>DATDRD010000494.1:0-2665 GCA_035291925.1 Anaerolineales bacterium | reverse complement strand
GATGCCGTACGGGCCGCGGCCGCGCGGCGCGGAGAAGACTTCCAGATTTCCGGTTGAGGGGTCAAGACGACCATAGATTCCGCTTTGACCCGTGAACCAGAGCAGACCATCCCGATCAAAGACAGCAGTGTTGAGGTTGGTATATCCACCATCTGCTGGCAAGGGGAAGGTCTGAACATCCTCCGTTTGCGGATCGACGCGCACGATCGCGTTCAAGCCGCTGTCCGTAATCCATGGCGCGCCATCGGGGCCAACGATAACGCCATGCGGTGATGACCCGGGACCAAGTGGGATGTGATGCGTCTCGCCTGTGGCCGGATCGAGCCGCCCCAGCTCACCTGAATGTTGCGCGGTATACCATACAGTCCCGTCCGGAGCGGGCGCGACGTCATGCGGGTGAGATCCCGCCGGAACCGGATATTCCTGAATCGTGTACCCGTTTGGTGAGATTGTGTTTTCTAGGTTCGGCTCGATGAGTGGGGATTCTGTTGAGGATTCGTTGGTGGCATCACCCAGGACTGTTTCCGTTGGTGCTGATGTTTGAGCTGGCGTGCCTGTGCATCCCATCAGCATTGCGATAACAATAAAGGTAGAACTCGCGCGTAACATGGATTGGTTCTTATTTGTTTCGATCCACCACAGCTTTGACCAGCTTGACTGCGATACTGCCACCGGGCACGATCGTTCCAAAGGCGTCGGCAGTAATATCGAAGATGAGATCGCGGGTGAGCATCCCCTTGATCTGGTCGCTCCATCTTTTCCCTCCGGTGCGCATTTCGCCGGTGAGCGGATCAAACTCGATGACCACCCTTTTGTTTTTCGCAGCCCATTCGTATTCGAAGGCATAGATGGGACGAAAGTTCAAATCAATGGTTTCGATATCAACGCGTTCCTCGAGAATGGTTTGAACGTTTTGTACAGGCTGGACGACTTCAGCAGTCACCTGGCGTACAACAGCGTTGGCCCTCACCTGTGGCGGTACGACCAGCACGCCTTCGGGTGCGAAGGTGCTGATATCGGCAATTTCGGTCTTTGCAGCACCGGCATACTTCAGGAGATCCACCTTGTTGCCTGAGATACCGTCAAATGTCTGCCGGGTTTGAAGTTCCTGTACACAATGCTCGACACCAGTGAGGATGAAAGCGGGCCCACTTTTTGGTTGAGGCACAGTAGGTAAATCCTGTCCCATCACCGATACGCTTTTAACTTCTGTTCCGCTCGCAGGAACAGTGTAGGTACGGGCACGGTCATACACAGTACGAGACGAAGCCTCCAGCAGCCAGAATGGCTCCACACGGTTTTCCACTGTGGCCAGTTGAAGCTCTTCAGGTTTGGAGCGTGAGAACAGAGAACCCAACGTACCCGCGATCAGATTCATTTTCTTTTGCTCCACACGGTCGCGTGCGATATCCACGCTGAACTGGGGAATAAAGTGATACGCATGTTCGGTTGCAAGATAGATATCCATAAGAACCTTCCTGAATTAAGTAGAGGTTGGTCTGCAGAAAGAATAATTCCTGCTAAGAGTATACACCTCAGTTAATTGTTTTTTTCAGAATAATGATGGCTGATGCGGTTCCACATTATCTTCTTCATTCAATCCACTCCACCCATATTTCTTCAGATCAACTTTATCTTTTACAAACACGATTCCTTCTTCTTCCAGAAGAATGCGCTGTTTCTCTGCCCCACCCGGGCGTTCGCTGATCCTTCCTTGTGAGTTGATGACGCGTTGCCACGGCACGTCATCGGGACAGGCCGCCATCGCGCCTCCCACCCAGCGCGGACTGAATGCTTTGTAACCATCAAAGTCCACACCCATGGGTGGAGGAATCATCAGCGCGATCTGGCCGTAAGTGGCAACCTTGCCAGGCGGGATTTGGCGCACGAGCTGCCAGACCTGTTCGTAATAAGCTTGCTGGTTGGGAGGGGATGAGAAGCGCATATGTGACCTTCATGTCATTGCGAGTCCGAAGGGCGAAGCAATCTCCTCGCCTTATTGGAGATTAGTGGATTGGAGACTTGAGAATTGACCGCCGGTGACTTGCTGTTCCAGCAATTGCCGTGCGGAGTCAAATTTTAACTCCACTTCGATCTGCTGGAAGCATCGTCCGCTGCCCATCAATCCCTTGCGGGCAAAGTACACATCGCGGTTGTTCTCGTATTCAACGCTGAGATCGTTGTCCAAATCCACGCGGCCTTCGAGGATCTCGCCGCAGCGATTGCATTTCACGTTGAAGACGAAGTATCGTTTTTCGGGTTTGGCCGGTGTGCCGCTGAAGAGATTTTTGAGGAAGCCCATAATTGCCATCCTGTCATTGCGAGGGAGCCTTTCAGGCGACCGAAGCAATCTCTTGTTTAATGGATAAATTTTGTTGAGTGGTTCTTACCGATTAAATGGAGATTGCTTCGGCGGAACGCTTCGCGCGCCGCCTCGCAATGACATCAACTTTTCAATATTGATTCTATCCCATCCAACTCATCATCACTGAACTTCAAATTTTTCAATGATGCAAGATTATCCTCGAGCTGTCTCACGCTGCTTGCGCCGATCAATGCAGATGTAACGGCAGGCTTGCGCAGGACCCAGGCGATTGCCATTTGGGCGAGGGATTGTCCGCGCCGCTTCGCGAGTTCGTTCAGTTTTTCAACCTTTGGCAGATTT
>DATDRD010000493.1:0-2004 GCA_035291925.1 Anaerolineales bacterium | reverse complement strand
ACCGACTTATGACACAAGTGGTCAGGCAGTACATCCGAGTGTTATAGATATGGGGCTTGGCAACACATGGGGAACAAAACGCTATTGGATGGCAATGACACCATACCCAGCAGCAAATGAAGCACTAGAAAATCCGTCAATCCTGTGCAGTGATGACGGGAATACATGGATTGTTCCTGCCGAATTAACTAACCCCGTTATTCCTGCTGTTGGTGGAGCAACTTATAACTCCGACTGTGACATCTTGGTAGATGGTGCAACTATGTGGCTTATGTATCGCACGCACAATGATACAACACACGATGAAAAGATTTATGTGCTTTCATCAACTGATGGTGTGACGTGGGGAGAAGCGACGGAGATACTAAGCAGCACAGTGACAACGGCTATCCTATCGCCTGCCATTGTAAAAGTCGGCAGTACATTTTATATGTATTCGGTTGATGCAACCGGACACTATAACGACAACTTGATTTATTTCGTGAATCGCCGCTCATGTAGCACAATGGATGGCACATGGAGCGCGCCGCAATTGGTGAGCTTTCCGATTTATACACACATGCCAAGCGGGAAAATCAGACCAACGAATCCCTGGCATATCAATGTAATGTACACAGTGGATGGCGAGTATTTCGCACTTCTCACTACATGGGATTATAAGTTAATCATTGGCAAATCCACTGATGGGATCAACTTCAAGACAGGATTATCCACGCTCCTGACAACCGCAACAGGTGGGTGGGATGATAATTTATATCGCAGTTCAATCGTCCGAACAGCAACGGGTTTTGATTTATGGTACTCCGCACAGGACGGCGAAACCCCGCAGGCATGGCAAATCGGACGGACGGCGATAACTATCCCATTTGTCGAGCAATAGAATAAACATTTTGTCGAATGGAGAAAACTTTCATCTACATCAACCACCAGGATGCTGATTAAATGAAAACTGGTTTCGAGTGGGTTGTTTCGCCGAAGGTGATTGCAAAGGGTCTGGATGATTATGGCCAGAAGGCGTTGATTGCCATTCAGGCCGTGGCGAATTACTGGGGGCAGCTCGTGCAGAACGAAGCCAGGGAGAACGCGGTCTGGGAAGACCGGACCGGCAACGCACGCGGGGGGCTGTTCTTTGCGGTGGATGGTTTCGGGCTTGGAACGATCACCGGCGAGGTGACACCGGAAGCCAAGAGTGAGATGAGCGACGTGGCTGTGGAAAGCGGAGATAAAGACACGCTGATCATCACGCTGGCGCACACGGTTTTTTATGGCAAGTTTTTGGAAACATCGAACGGTGGCCGCTATGCAATCATTATGAGCACGATGGAACAAAATTTTCCGAAATTGGAACGCATGATACAGGACATCTTCCGAGGATGATATGCCTTCATTGAGATCAAGGATCAACGCATTTTTCAATCCGCCGTCAGCTGAGGCTGAGACGACCGCTGCGCCGGCTGCACAGCAGTCCATTGTGGCCGAGTACCAGAAGCTGAAATCAGACCGGGACCGGATGACGATCATAAAAACATGCAGGCAGATGTATGCAACAGATCCACGTGTGAAAAAGGCATTGCGGATATATTCGACGGACCTGGTGAAGGCTGGCTTCCTTGTCAAAACGAAGGATGAACTGGCAAAGCAGATCGCGACCGATTTGCAGACACGGCTCGGATTGAATAAGAAATTGCAGGACGTGGTGCGTCTCACCGGCCGTGATGGTGATTCGTTCTATGAAAATGTTGTGGATGGAGAGTTGAACATCGTCGAAGTGAGCCGCAAGCCCACCCTGAGAATGCGGCGCAACAGCAATAACGCGGACAAGCTGGACGATCCGCAACGAGCGTTTTACATGGTGGATGAAATGTATACGGGCTTTGGCATCCCGAAGGATGCGGTCTTTTTCCCGGAATGGCAGATCATCCATGCCCGCTGGGAGCATGACGATGAAAGCCGTTACGGGGTCCCGATGTGGGCATCGGCAACGGGTTCATTCAAACGCGTAAG
>DATDRD010000492.1:0-1955 GCA_035291925.1 Anaerolineales bacterium | reverse complement strand
TAGAGCGCCGCCTGCGTCCGGCTGGCCAGGTGCAATTTGCCTAATATGTTGCTTACGTGGGTGCGGACGGTGGCCTCGCTGACAACCAGATGTTCGGCAATTTCCTTGTTCTCATGTCCCTGTGCGATCAGGCGCAGGACTTCCAATTCGCGCGGGGTCAATGGCTCATTGGAGAGTCTCTGCTGTGATGGTGCATGGAGCTCCTCCAATACTTTCTTGGCGATGAGAGGGTGCAGGGATGACTCGCCGTGGAAAACCTGGCGGATTGCCTCCACGAGTGCCTCGGGGCTTGAATCCTTCAAATGGTAGCCCATTGCACCGGCTTTAATGGCAGGGAAGATCATATCCTCGCCGGCGAAATTGGTCAGCACCAGGATTCGTGCCTCCGGCCTCTGCGATTTGACCTCCCGGATGCAGGCGATTCCGTCCATCTCGGGCATCATCAGGTCCATCAGGATAACATCCGGATGCAGTTCCAGATCCATTTTTATGGCTTGCTTTCCGTTCTCTGCTTCACCCACCATTTCAATATCTAGCACAAGCTCCAGGACGGCTCTCATCCCTTTGCGAATGATGGCGTGGTCGTCAACGACGAGTACGCGAATGGGTTTAACCTTCCCGGTTTGACTGCTGGTTTTCATTGTTCCACCTCCACGCGAATACGGGTTCCTTTTCCCGGGCTGCTGTCCAACGTAAAATGCCAACCATGGACCAGGGCGCGCTGCTGCATGGAGATTATCCCAAGACAACCTTCCCGGCATACGGACTCTGGCTCGAAGCCGATCCCATCGTCTGAAATTTCCATGGTGACGGTTTTCCGATCCTGCAGGATGCTGAACTGCACGCTCTTTGCATGAGCATGTTTGAGTGTGTTATTCAGCGCCTCCAGGGCGATGCGATATAACCCTTCTTCAACATCCGGCGGCAGGCGTTCCCCAAGATTACTCTTGAGGCCGGGCTTCAACCCCGCCCGGTTCTCAACGGAATACAGACGGTTCTGAAGCGCTCCCACCAGGCCTTCCTTTTTAAGCACGGGCGGGCGCAATTCGTAGATCAGGAGGCGCATTTCGGCCAGTGATTCCTGCGCGGTGTTTTGAATGTCGGTCAGATATCGACGGACCTGATCATATTGCCCGATTGCGATCTGACCTCCAGCCGCCTCGGCGTATAGATTGATGCCATACAGGGATTGGGTAACCGAATCATGCAATTCTCTTGCCAGGCGTTGTCGCTCCTCCAGGACCGCCATGTGACGAGCCTGCTCATACAGGCGCGCATTTTCGAGCGCGATGCTCATTGAAGCAGCAAACGTTTGTAAAAGGCGGACATCGGAGTCATCGAACGCGTTCTCCCGTTCCACATTTTGCACGCTCAGGATTCCAGTCACTTGGGCGCCAACAAGCATTGGCACGCCAAGCCAGGACTTTGGCGTAATTGTGCCCGGTAAAGTCGGCTGCCCGAGGCGTGCCGCCTCTTGTGCAACTTTGGTATTAACCAGCAAAGGTTGTCGCGTTTGGATGATTTGGGATCGGAATCCGCCCGGCGGATACGTGCCCGGCGAGTAAACACGCGCACCGCGTTCGATCGCATAGCGATGCTCAATTGAATTGGACTGCAGGTCATAGGTTGAAATCATCACCACCTGCGCATCGAAAAAATCGCGGAACTTGTCCCCGACCAGATCGTAAATGGACTGCTCGTCAAGCTTTGAGGCAAGTCCCTGCTGAATGCTGTTGATGATCGAAAGTTTGTTGGCACGCTGTTCGGTTTCTTTGAGGAGTCGCTGGGTCTCGGCAAACAGACGGGCATTTTCGATGGCTATGCCTGCCTGGCTGGCAATGGCTTGCATAAGTTCGAGATCTGCCTGGTTGAAGTCGTCAAGCTGCTGGCTCTGAGCATCCAGCACGCCAATGATCCGTCCTTTAGTGATTATCGGCACGGTGAGTTCGGAACGC
>DATDRD010000491.1:0-3643 GCA_035291925.1 Anaerolineales bacterium | reverse complement strand
AAACCACTAGCGCCAGTGCGATGATAAAAGCACGATAATGGGCGAATCTGTCTTCCCAGGGCTGGCGGGTAATCCGTGCAATGAAGTAAACCCCCAAAAAGAGCAATGCCTGCGCGGTGTAGATGAACGCGGTCTCTTTGGCCGCAAAGTGCAGGACGGTGGCCACCGTAACAAAATATAGGTGACGTTTTTCACCATTCTCAAGGTATCGCAAAATCGAATATAACAATAAGATGCCTGCAAAGCCCGCATATGACTCGTTGCGGACATATCGCCCGTAATAAAGCATATATGGCGAAATGACCAGCAGCAATCCGGCGCTGAGCGCGCCCCATTTCCCCAAATAACGCCGCCAGTACCAGACCATCCAGACGGTGGCAATGCTGAAGATTGCTGCAGGGATGCGCGCCGTAAAATCACTTGCCCCAAACAGAAAATAGCTTAGTGCAATAAGATGAAACTGCCAGGGGCCGTGCATCATCGGCGTATGCTGGTAACCCTGTCCGCGATACAGAAGCCACGAAAAATACGTGTGCAGGCTTTCATCATGACTCATGACGCGCGCGCCCAGGTTATAGAAGCGTGTGATCACTGCAAGTATCATGATCCCTGCAAACAACGCGATTTCATATGTGATGGCGGGCAGGGCAGGGTGGATGGGGCGGTCAAGCCAGGTAGTTTTTTTGTTATTCATAATGCCTTGTGGTTGTTTGAGATTGGAGACTTATACCTCAATCTCAAAGTTGTGACAAGTTTGCGTGTAATATTTCCTTAATATTTATGATTGCATCTATCCGTTAGATGTAGTGGTCCCAGGGTTTGTTGATGGAGTGTGTGTCGTATGCGTGGGCGGATTCACGGTGCCGGTTGGTGTGGAATGGCAAATCGGAATGATCAGTTCCATTGCGGGAATGATCGCCTCGGTTTTCATTTCATTTGCGATCATGATTGATTCCTTCGATGTAGAGAATCCGTCAGCAACGCTTTCGAGGGTGTCGTTTTCCTGAACCTTGTATCTGATCTCCTCACAGTTTTGTGACACAATCCTGGTGCTGGTCAGTTGAGCTGAAGGAGTGGGAACAGGAAGGATACTCAGGGGCGTTTGGCTGAGTGTAGCGCTGTTTGTCAGTTTAAATTGCCAGACACTAAAAATGAATGCGACAATCGCGAGACCCGCTAATGCCGTGCGTATAGCCAATATAATACTTACTTTTTCCTTGAACTTCCTCTTCAAAGGCAGAACATTCATCAAAAGGGGAGTGGGACGAAGATCCCATTGCCTGTACATAACACGACGCAATGTGTTTTCGATTTCATTGAGTTCGGCAGCGTAGACGCGACAATCCGCGCAATCCTTGAGATGAGCGCGAAGCATGATTTGTTTATTCTGATTCAGTGCTTCATCGGCATTGTGCTGTATTAGTCTGCGGGCTTCTTCGTGTGTGATTTCCATTTCTGTCTATTGTTTGTGCAGTTGCCCTAGTGCGCTTCTCAAGCGTTCGCGGGCGTTATGCAATCTTGAGTGGACGGTACCTTCATTAACGGTTAGGATCTCGGAAATTTCTGCAATCGACAACTCTTGAAAATATCGAAGTATGACAACGATGCGATGTCTCTCATCCAATTTGTTCAGCTCAGTCCAGATGACAGCTTCCTTTTCATTTTCAATGATTGCCTCTTCCGGCGAAGCTTGCTTTTGAGCATCCACTCGAATGACATTGGTCAATGTCGTCCGCAACCGTTCCAGTATTCGTCGCTTGCGCAAATGCCTGCGGCTCTGGTTCAGTGCAATGGTATAGAGCCATGCCTTGAAGGATTTTTTCTCCTGGTAAGTTCGTAACGATCGCAATGCCGCAATAAATGTTTCCTGTGTGATTTCTTGCGCGTCTGCCTGATCGCCGACCATAGGCTTGAATTTTGAATTTGCGTGTAGTCATCAATACCCAACCATCCCTAATTACAACTATCCAACTAAGAAACAAAGCCAGCCAATTGTCCACAGCCCGCCTGTATATCGATGCCCCTTCTCATTCGTATTGTGCATCGAATTCCAGCCTGCTCCAGCGATTCTTTGAACGCCGCAGCGCTCTGGCGGTCAGTCGCTTTACCGTGATAGCCCGCGGTGGGGTTGAGGGGAATGGCATTGACGTGGCATAACAATCCTTTTAATCGTGCCGCGAGTTTCTTCGCAACTTCAGGTGTGTCATTCACCCCATGGATCAGGGCCCATTCAAATGTGACGCGCCTGCCTGTCTGGTTCACATAATAACGACAGGCATCAAGCAGCTCGTCAATCTTATATTTCCTGTTGATGGGCAGCATGCTTACGCGGGACTCGTCATCAGCCGCGTGCAGGGAGATGGCCAGATTGACCTGTCGCTTTTCATCAGCGAAACGCCGGATCATCGGGACCAGGCCAACGGTCGAGATTGTGAAGCGGCGAGCCCCGAAGTTGTAGCCCTCCGGATCGTTGAGCCGGTCAATCGCCGCCATGCTGTTGTCATAATTGTGGAAAGGCTCGCCCATCCCCATTAAGACGATGTTGGTCACGGATTGGTTCTCCAGCTTCAACATACGCGCGTAATACATGACCTGCGCAATGATCTCACCGCTCGAAAGATGGCGCTTGAATCCCATCTGGCCCGTTGCGCAGAAAACACAGCCCATCGCACAGCCTGCCTGTGTGGAGATGCAAAGCGTGCGCCGATTCTTTGCGCCTCGACCAGTGGGGGAGGCGGTGATCTGGGGATTATCTGCAGGGTCACCGTAGCGCATGAGCACTGCTTCGATCAAATTCCTATCGGGTAATTCAAACAGTGTCTTGCGTGTATATCCATCCGATGAATCGAGAAAGACCTTCACTTTGAAAGGGGAGAAGGTGACAAACTCTGCAAGCTTCTCGCGTAAGGATTTTGGCAGGTTGGAGAATTGCTCAGGCGAGTCCCAGAAATGTTGATACAAACCCTGCCAGATCTGTTTCGCACGGTAGGCAGGTTCGTTCCATTCTTTCAATAAATTAGTTAGAGTGAGTAAATCGAGATCATAGATTAGCATGTTAATATCTTCGTATGAAGCTCTCCCGGACACTCCCCGGCACCGCCCGTGATTTGCTCAGCAAATCAGGCAGGTGTGCGACGAACGCCAGTGCGGTGTCGCCAAATCCAGGAGTTCTGGCGGTGCATGAATGTTATTCTATCAATTCGGTCAAGTTCTCCGCGATGATCGTCGGAGGCGGCTTCCACGCCTCCGCCTGCTTCTTCGTAGATACACCGCTCAACACCAACGCGGTGGGACATCCCACGGCCTGACCCGCAGCGATGTCGGTTTCGAGTCGGTCTCCGACGACGAGCGTCTCTTCCTTCCTTGTGCCGAGTTTTTCCAGGGAGAGTTCCATCAAGAACGGAAATGGCTTGCCTGCGATGATGGGTTGCACGCCTGTAGCAGTTGTAATCACGGATATCCACGCGCCCGAGCCGGGGATTTCTCCACGCGGGGTGGGAAATGTCTTGTCAGTATTCGTGGCATAGAATGGAATGCCATTTCGCACCAGCAAAGCTGCTTCCACAACCTTTTCAAAGTTAATATTACGGTCAATGCCCATAACAACAGCCTGCGCCGATGGCGCCTCGTCTACAAAGAGGAT
>DATDRD010000490.1:0-11664 GCA_035291925.1 Anaerolineales bacterium | reverse complement strand
TTATAAAACCAACGGCGGGCACGGCATTATTCTCGCCGCCGCCGATCAACACAGTGGAGGATACGGGTCTTTCCGCACTCTGGCTGCAGGACCTGGCTCTAAAGATACTCTATTCTCAGGGGTATATGAGCGGGTTTAAGGTCGCCGAACTGATCGCACTACCTTTTGCCGGAGTCACAGATAACATCCTTGAGTCACTCAAACGTGAAAAATTGCTGGAAGTGAAATCGTCACAGGGCGGGTTGGGTGAAGGGGCGTATACCTACGGTATAACGGGAGCAGGCATCACCCATGCGCGTGAAGCGTTGGAACGCAGTCAATATGCGGGCGCCGCACCCGTCCCCTTTGAAGTCTACAACGAGGCGATCCGTCGCCAGAAGACCGGCCGCATGGCCGTCACGTCGCGTACAATGCGCCAGATCCTTGCGCAGCTGGTCCTTTCAGAATCCACATTTCAGCGGTTAGGTCCTGCCCTCAATTCGGGCACCTCTATTTTCATGTATGGCCCTCCCGGCAACGGTAAGACCAGCGTCGCCCGTGCTTTTGGTAACCTGGTGCTTAGCCAGGCGATGTATATCCCTTATGCTTTGTATCTCGATGGTCAGGTGATCAAAGTCTATGATCAGGTCAGCCACAAACTCGCGCCGGGGGCAGAAGTTTCAAATGCCAGCGGTACGGGCAATCTCCGCACAAGTCAACGCCGCGATCCTCGCTGGGTGAAGGTGCGCCGGCCATTCATTGTGGTCGGTGGTGAGCTGACCCTGGAAGGTCTCGACCTTGTATATGATGAAGTACATAAATTTTATGAAGCACCGTTCCAGGTGAAAGCCAATGGCGGCATTTTATTGATTGATGACTTCGGACGCCAGCAAGTGCGTCCGCGTGATTTGCTCAACCGCTGGATCGTACCACTCGAAAACCGCGTGGATTTCCTCACACTTCATAACGGCCGGAAAATTGAAGTACCGTTCGACGTTTTGATCGTGTTCTCGACAAATCTCCCGCCAAAAGACCTCGTGGACGAAGCCTTCCTTAGACGTCTGAGACACAAGATAGAGATCGGCGATCCTTCTTACGAAGAGTATCGTGAGATCTTCAAGCGCGTTGCGGCAGACAAAAAGGTCGAATACAGCGATCAGGGATTGGCCTACCTGCTGCAGGAATGGTATATCAAACGCAACCGTAAACTGCGCGCCTCCCATCCGCGTGACCTTTGCGACCAGATCCTTGATATATCAAGCTACCTTGCCGTCCCACCCATTATGACACGTGATATGCTTGACCGCGCGGCATTGGCATATTTTGTTGATATTTAATTGCTTTGTCATTGCGAGGACGCTTCGCGGTTCTCCCTGACGAAGCAATCTCCTCTCTTGTTGCCAACAACCCAACCCTGAGGAAGATTGCTTCGCAATAACGATGATTTTCACCATGCTGGAAACCCTGCCTCGCCCCACTATCTTTGCTCATCGCGGCGCATCTGCTCATGCTCCTGAGAACACGCTGGCCGCGTTTGAACTGGCGCTGGCGCAAGGCGCCGAGGGAATTGAACTGGATGCGAAGTTATCCGCGGATGGCCACGTCGTTGTCATCCATGACGCGACAGTCGATCGCACCACGGATGGGCATGGCCGCGTGAAAGATATGTCACTGGCAGACCTTCGTTCTCTGGGTGCAGGCCTTTTTTTTGCGGAGAAGTATCGCGGGGAGAAAGTTCCAACCCTTGAAGAGGTTTTTGAAGCGCTGGGGAAACGCATGTTCATCAATGTTGAACTGACGAATTACAACACTCCGGGCGATCATCTTGTTGAGTCCGTTTGCATGCTGGTTAAAAAATTCGAATTGCAGAAACGGGTGCTATTTTCATCCTTTTTTGCGTCGAACCTTTCGAAAGCTCGTGGCTTGCTCCCGGAAGTTCCACGCGGGTTGCTTGCTTTCAATGGACTTCTCGGGGCGTGGGCACGCTCCTTTGGTTTTGCGTTTGGCAGGTATCAGGCATTGCATCCCAATTTGAAGGATGTCACTCCGCAACAGGTTCAGCGAGTGCATCGCCTGGAGCGGCGCGTCCACGTATGGACAGTCAATGCGGCGGAGGATATGCGTCGCTTGTTCGATTGGGGTGTGGATGCGATCTTCACCGATGATCCACAGTTGGCGGTTCAAGTGAGAGGGGAATCTGAGTGAAGCCCTTGATCGATTTTCCTGGTGGTATATGGGCTGAGGCCTTGAAAAGATGCGTGACGGGTTGCATGGGAGGAACATGGGGTTGAGATGTGCCTTTGGCTGGCTGACGGCTTTGTCCGTGCTGGCGCTGATCTCATCAATTCTTGAGCCGGTGGCTGCCGCGCGTGCCCAGCCGCAAACCCGGCCTCCAGAGGTGCAAGCAGTGCTGGCTTCGATGACCCCCGAGGAACGAGTTGGGCAATTATTCCTCGTCACTGTAGGCGGGATGGATGTCAGCGCGGACTCCCAGATCTACGACCTGATTGCAAATCATCATGTGGGCGGGGTGGTTTTGCTGGCTGAGAATAATAACTTTGTTGAAGAGCCGGATACGATTGCTGGCGCGCAGCAACTTATCCGCGCGTTGCAGACCATCGAATGGGAAGCGACGGAGCTTTCGACTGAACCTGCTCGCAACGTATATGCTCCGTTATTTATCGGCATTTCGCAGGAGGGCGACGGTGTTCCTCACGATCAGATTTTCAGCGGACTCACTCCACTGCCGGATGCGATGGCGATAGGTGCAACATGGAAAACTGAGCTGGCACAACAGGTCGGTTCAGTACTGGGCAGTGAGTTATCTGCGCTGGGCTTCAATTTCCTTCTTGGACCTTCTCTTGATGTGGTCGAGTCTCCAAACCCATCTGCGCGCAGTGACCTGGGTACGCGCGTGTTTGGCGGGGACCCGTTCTGGGTGGGTGAGATGGGACGCGCGTATATCTCGGGGTTGCACACAGGCAGCAACGGGCATATGGTGGTGGTAGCCAAGCATTTCCCGGGCCGCGGCGGGTCAGACCGTTTGCCTGAGGAAGAGGTTGCCACGGTTCGCAAGTCGCTCGAGCAGTTGAAACAGATTGAACTCACTCCATTCTTTACTGTTACAACCTCCGTCGAGCCCACCGAGGTGGTGGATGGCCTGCTGGTCTCTCATATTCGCTATCAGGGATTTCAGGGCAATATCCGTGCAACGACACGGCCCGTCAGCTTTGATGCTTCAGCGCTTTCCACCATCCTGGCATTGCCTGAGTTTGCAGACTGGCGCACAAATGGCGGGTTGATCGTAAGTGATGACCTGGGAAGTGAGGCTGTCCGCGAATTTTATTCCCAGAGTGGGGAGAACTTCTCGCCCCGTTCGGTGGCAGGCGATGCATTCCGGGCAGGGAATGACCTGCTTTATCTCGGTGATATTACATCCGAGGAATCAGAGGATGATGCATATTCTGCTACTTTGCGAATACTTGAATTCTTCGTGCAGGAGTATCGGAATGATCCTGACTTTGCCCGTCTGGTGGACGCAGCCGCGGGAAGGATCCTCGCGCAAAAGTTGCGGATGTATGACGTATTCGACGTTACGAATGTGCTGATGCCGGATAGTGCACTAGAGAATGTGGGTACTTCTCAACAGGTGATGTTTGACGTGGCGCGGAATGCAGTCACCCTGATCAGCCCCGATCCGCAGGAACTGGGCACGTTACTGCCCGCCCCGCCAAATCAGCGGGACCGCATTGTTTTCCTGACGGATACCCCTGCTTACCAACAATGCAGTGGTTGTCTCTCACACGATGCTCTGGCCGCAGACGCACTTCAAAAAACCGTCGTTCGACTCTATGGACCGAATGGTAGTGGCCAGATCTTTGCCAATCGCGTGGTTTCCTTTCCGCTGACAGAGCTCGAATTAATGCTGAACGGGGAAACGAAGGCGAATATCGAAGCCTCTTTGGAGAGCGCGAACTGGATTGTTATTTCTCTAACAGATGTAGGCGACGGACAGATATCCCTGCTTCGCCGCTTCTTTTCCGAACGCCCCAATTTGCTTCGCAACAAGAATGTGATCCTGTTCTCGTTCACTGCTCCGTACTACCTCGACGCAACGGATATATCCAAGCTAACAGCTTATTACGCTCTTTACAGCAAGCAGCCGGCATTTGTGGATGTCGCCGCGCGTTTGCTTTTCCAACAGATATCTTTACAGGGCGCCTCACCTGTCTCCATTCCCGCGGTGGGATATGACCTTATCACGCAAACACAGCCTGATGCGGCACAAATTATCCCTCTTTCTTTGGACCAGGAAATCCCTCCCACGCCGACCAGCGGGGTCACTTTCACCCCTACCACCAAAACGGCAGAGCCTACAAGGATTCCGCTCTATCGCATCGGTGATACGATCGCAATCCGCGCAGGACCGATCCTTGATCACAATCAACATATCGTGCCTGATGGGACCGTTGTGAATTTTGCGATGTCTACGCTTGACGAGGGTGGCGGAATTCTGCAACAGGTGGATGCCACAACGGTCGGCGGCATTGCACGCGCTTCCTTTGCCATCGACAAGCCCGGAAAAGTTGAAATACGTGCGACTAGTGAACCGGCAATGATCTCCGGAGTTCTGCAGTTCGATGCATCCAATGAGGGCGCGGCTGTGACAGTCATTGTGCCTCAAGTGAGTGTGACGCCGGAGACCGTAACACCGACAGCCACGGCAGTCCCCGAAAATGATCTCATCTCACCTGAAGGTTATCCGCGCGTTGGTATTTGGCTGCTTGTCATGCTTGCGATCATAGGAGGGGCAGCATTGGCGTTCTGGGCAGTCAGCAGGATCGTTTCGCCGCGTTGGGGATTACGTTGGGCACTCTGTATCTTCCTGGGTGGACTGGCGGCGTACAATTACCTTGCACTTGATTTCCCGGGCGCGGCCGAATGGATCGCTTCAGAGGCGGGCGCCTTTGGAGTTTTGCTGCTGACGTTTGCTGGAGAGTTGATCGGGTCGTTGGGGGCGTGGGTCTGGATGCAGTGGTTCAGCGAACGAGTGTCACCAGCAGACTGATTAGGAGCAAGACGGCCCCGCTCCATGCCAGGGTGGCTTCCGGCCGATGGACCAGGTAATCCCAAACAGGCTGCGGACGGGCGCGTCGCACAGTGATAGGGAGGGTGGGTGGTTCACTATATCCCAGCAATGCCTGGCGGAACTCATTAATCGTAGATGGTCGTTCATCCGGGTGCAGGGACATCGCCCACAACACGGCTCTCTCGGTGCGGATCGAAACGGCAGCATTCATCTGTCTTAACGGGACCAGGCTTTCGGGATGCAGGAATCGTTTGCGAGCATCCGCAGGGGATTCGTTTGTGAGCAGGTGATAGAGTGTTGCCCCGAACGAATAAATGTCTGACCGGATGTCAGTATGCGCATCACTTCCACCGTATTGCTCCAGGGGTGTGTAAAGCGCAGTTCCCTGTCCTTGAATGATCGTGATTGTCACCTCTTCAGGCGCCAGGATTTTTACCAGGCCAAAATCCACGAGTTTGATCAGACCGTTTGGCATGAGTTTCAAGTTGCTTGGCTTAATATCACGATGGACGATAGGCGGTTCCTGACCGTGCAAGAAGGTGAGGGCATTGGCAAGTTGATCTGCCCAGGCGAGCACATCAATTTCCTTGAGGAAGTTTTTTTTGCGGCGAGCCTCCAGGAGCAATGTGCGGAGGTCGCTGCCGGGAACATAATCCATCACGAGATAATCGCGTGGACCGTTTGAAAAGAAATCCGAGACTTTTGGCAGATTGGGATGATCGAGGCGCGCGAGGATAGTAGCCTCGCGCAGGAACTGGTCGCGGGCTTCATCTCGGATTTTTTCCGGGAGAGCGCGGTCATATTCGACCTCTTTCAGAGCACACTGGCGACCCTGCAGGCGGGTATCCTCGGCAAGGTAAATGGATCCCATTCCGCCCTGGCCGACTCGCTCACGGATCTTGTAGCGGCCGCGCAATACCTCCCCATTCTTGAGGGTTGGAAGCACTCTTCTCCTTGATGCGGTTGTCTGCGTCGTTTCGGGCAGAGTTATTTCGGCGTGGATTCTGCACAGAAACGCGTGTTTATGCTATATTTCAAAGTGTTGCGCGAACATCTGAACCTGATCTTATCGCTTATTCGACGACAAGAGAGGTCCGGTTTCGTGGTGAATGCCAACAACAGTATTATATACTCCTTTCAATATCCTTGTCATAACTGTTGCATGGGACTTTCATGAAAAAATTGCCTGAAGAATATCCATTGCTGGTTGCCCAGGAAGGGCCGCTTAAAGGTCAACGCTGGCAGCTTAGTGAGACGATCGTGCTGGGACGCGAGCCCACTTGTGATGTGGTGGTTGCCGACCGTCAGATCTCACGCTTTCACGCGCGTATCACCCCGACGCCTGAAGGGGTCATCCTTGAAGACCTGGGGAGCAAAAACGGTACGCATCTTAACGGGGCCCCATTGTCTGCTCCTGTTGTGTTGCAGGATGGCGACCTGGTGTCTGTTGCGCTGGCACAACATTTTCTTTTCCTGACTTCAGACGCAACCATGCCCTTGCTTGAAGGGGCTGGTCAACCAGGCCGTCTGATGATGGATCAAAAATCGCGCCGCGTTTGGGTGAATCAACAACAGCTTGTTCCTCCGCTTTCGGCACAGCAATTCAAGTTGCTGTGGCTGTTGTATGAAAGCCATGGCCAGGTAGTCAGCCGCCCCGACCTGGTTTCCACTGTATGGGGGGATGAGCAGGCAGCGGGTGTCTCTGACCAGGCATTGGATGCTTTGATCCGCCGTCTGCGCGACCGTCTCGCGGCGCTGGACCCAACGCACCAATATATTGATACCGTGCGCGGGCACGGGATACGGTTGGATAACCCATCTGCATGACATGGCCCGTTCTGACCTTGCCGCCTCTCGCGAAGCCGCGAGAGGTTTCTGCATCAGCGTGCCCGTAACCTTTTTGCCTCTTTGGCGACTATTTGGGTGAAACCAATTCAATTCAAAAGAGGTAAATCATGAAAAATACTCCCCGTTTTCTCCTGTTTGTCCTGACTTTGTCTGTGATTCTTCTGAGTGCATGTAGTGGCATGCCGTCGCCTTCTACTGGAGAAGATTCCAATGCAAATGGCTCTTCTGCAACGCCTGTCGTTGTAGATGACAATGGGAACACTTCTAATTCCAACGATGCCAATTCGAATGACGCCAACTCGAATGACACCAATTCGAATGACACCAATTCGAATGACACCAACTCCAACGACGGCAACTCAAATGACTCAGGTGTCGAAATCTTCGGTGTCGTGGAAGCCATCACTGAGGACACAATCACGATCAATGGAGTGACCTACCTGATCGCGAGTTTTACGGAGTTCAAAGATCTCGTTGCAGTCGGCGACCAGGTCAAGATCCACATCATCTTCAATGCGGATGGCACATTCACCATTCGTGAGATCGAAATATCCGCCGGCGATAATAACGGCAACGATAATAACTCGAATGACTCAAATTCTAACGATGCCAACTCCAACGATGATAATGGCAACAATGCCAATTCGAATGACGATAACGGCAACACCTCCAACTCCAACGATGATAATGGCAGTGGCACTAACTCCAACGATGACAATGGCAACAATGCCAATTCGAATGACGATAACGGCAACACCTCCACCAATTCCAACGATGACAATGGCGGCGGAAATGGAAACGATAACGGAGGCGGTGGCGGATAAGGCGCACCGAATAGTGATTCGACCCACCAGGCAGGTCGTCTCACGGGTCTGCCTGGGTGATATAATTTATATGATAGTATATGGATCTCAACTTCAATCTGTGACGCGTGGGGCCGGGCAAATCATAATCATGTCTGCTTACGATGAACGCCATGCACCCGATGGCTTGCAGAAATTAGATTCGCAAGCCATAGGTGCTATCTACGACAAATATTTCACCGAAGTCTATCGTTACGTCCGTTACAGGCTCAACGATGATTCGGCCGCCGAAGATATCGCAGGCGATGTCTTTGTGCGCCTGCTTGAAGCCGCGCAGAAGAAACAGGGGCCGCAAACCAGCCTCAAAGGCTGGCTGATTGCCACCGCCTCAAATGCAGTGAACGACCATTTGCGCCGCCAGTATCGCAGACCTGTTGAAGCCTTGTCTGAATCCATGCCTGACCGTGGACCGAGCGTGCATTTTCAAGTGGACTCGCGCGAACAGAATCGAATGGTTCAAACCGCATATGCGCAACTGACGTCCGAACAACAGCATGTGCTGGCTTTACGCTTCGGTCAGGGATATTCCCTGGAAGAAACTGCTACTCATTTAAAGAAAAATATTAATGCTGTAAAAGCTCTCCAGTTCCGTGCGCTGGCCGCGCTCCAGCGACAGATCGTGGAAGTGAGTCATGAATAATCTGTACGAAGCTTTGGAAATTTGTTTGCAGGACATTGAACAGGGCGCGGATATAGAAATCGTTTTATTCCGCTACCCTGACCTGGCTGATGAACTTCGTCCCATTCTTGAAGCGTCTGAGAATGCAAAGGGCATGGCCGTTCTCGCTCCCTCGGCTGAAACGCTACGACGCAACCGCGCAAAGTTGCTCCAGCATGCCGCCGGGATGCGTGAAGCGAAAGCCCAGCCGGCTTCACGTCGCATCTGGTCTGTTTCATTGCGGCGTGTCGCGGTTACACTGGTTGTTGTTGCGATACTTTTCGCCAGCGGGACAGGCCTCGTACGCGCGGCTTCGACTACCCTGCCCGGTGATAATCTTTATCCGGTCAAACGCACTTGGGAAGATGTGCTTTTGTTATTCACGTTTAATGTGCAGCAACGCGAAGCGCTCGAGATCGAACATGAGAATAAGCGATTGGAGGAGCTGAACGAACTCTTTGCAGAGGGACGTTCCGAAAAGGTTGATTTCGCCGGGCTGGTCACGCTTCAAAACGGAGACCAGTGGCTGGTTGCCGGATTCCCGGTCGTTATCTCAGCCCAGACGGAAATGCCCGATCAGCAAGTTGCCGTTGGCAGTGCTGTCCGTGTGATCGGCGTAACAGGAGGCGATGGGATTGTGCTGGCAGAGCGCGTCAAGCTTTTGCCGCCCGGCGCGAAACTACCGGATGTGGATGATAAACCTGATGATAAACCTGAGATCGAAGAAGGAAGCAACGAAGGGCCTAATCAACAAAATGAGGATAACTCAGGAACGGGGTCCGAAGGTGAATCGCCGCAGGTGGAAGGAACTGAAACTCCTGAGATCGAATCTGAGAATAGCGGATCGAACAGCGGCAGCGGTTCGGATTCGAATAACAATGACAATACCAGCAACGGTACTAGCAGTAATGATGAAAACAGCAATGATGGTAACAGCAATGATGGTAACAGTAATGACAGTAGCAGCAATAATGATAATAGCAGCAATGATAACGGTAGTGAGGACAACAGCAACGACGGAGGAAATAGTGGCTCCGGCGGCGGAGGCGGGGACTGATGAAAGAATTCTTGCGGAGGAAAAACCTCCGCAGGAATTTTTAATGGGTCATTCCTTGTAAGATGTTTGAAAATCGAGTACATTAAGCTAGCACGTTCGTTCTATTTTCCATCACCCCTTTCCCCTCCTTTATTGAGAGAGGGCTTAGGAGACCTTTATGACCGACTCAAACTTTTATCTTGGACGCGCGTACGATCCCATTAAACAGGCAGTTACAGATGAACAGGTGACGTACGATCCCGCTGATCTGACTACCCATGCCATCGTCACCGGCATGACGGGCTCAGGTAAGACTGGTCTGTGTGTTGTTTTGCTTGAAGAGGCCGCACTGAAAGGGATTCCCGCCATCATCATTGACCCAAAAGGCGATCTTACCAATTTATTATTGCATTTTCCCGATCTTGCGCCGCAGGATTTTCAGCCGTGGATCGATTCTGAGCTGGCGCGCCGCGCCGGCAAGACTCTTGAGCAGCTTGCGGAGGATGCTGCCGCATCCTGGCGGGCTGGATTGAAGGAATGGGGCATTCCACAAGAACGCCTGTTGGCTCTTAAGAACTCCGCCCAGTTTGCGATTTATATCCCGGGTTCGGACGCGGGGATCCCCGTGAGCGTATTGTCTTCGCTGGCCGCGCCGGGGCTCACATGGAACGATAATCGCGAAGTTTTGCGCGAGAAAATCGCCAGCACCGTTACGGCTTTGCTCGGACTCGTCGGCTATAACGATATTGAGCCGCTGCGCTCGCGCGAACACATTTTGCTTGCGAACATTTTTGAGAATGCCTGGAGTCAGGGTAAGGACGTTGATCTAAAAGAACTTATCCTGCAGACACAAAATCCTGATTTCAAAAATCTTGGCGCGTTCCCTGTGGATACCTTCTTCCCTGCCAAGGACCGTATGGAACTGGCGATGGTGTTGAATAATATCCTCGCCGCGCCCGCATTTGAGAGATGGCGCGAAGGTCAATCACTGGATGTTGCTTCCATGCTGCGCGCAGAAGATGGCCGTCCCTGTCATAATGTTTTTTATCTCGCACATTTGCCGGATGACGAGCGAATGTTTTTCGTAACCCTCCTGCTTTCAGAGATTGAGACCTGGATGCGCACTCAAAGTGGAGCTTCATCGTTGCGTGCCTTGGTGTATATGGATGAGATTTACGGTTATTTTCCACCTGTTTCAAACCCGCCTTCGAAGCCACCGCTGCTAAGGATGATCAAACAGGGTCGTGCCTTTGGTGTTGGCCTGCTGTTGGCAACTCAAAACCCGGCTGACATTGATTACAAGGGGCTTTCCAATGCGGGTACCTGGTTCATTGGAAAACTTCAGACTGAACAGGATAAGAACCGTCTGCTCGACGGACTTGAAAGCGCAGCGGGTGGAACTCAACGTACCGTACTCGATAAGCTGATTTCATCTCTTGGAAAGCGGGTCTTTATTTTGCATAATGTACATGCAGAACAACCTGAGCTTTTCCAGACCCGCTGGACAATGAATTTTCTGGCAGGGCCTTTGACCAGAACACAGATCAAGGAGCTCAACCAACAGGTTAATGCGAATGTCAAGCCTGCTGCTGTTGTTCCGCTGGCAACCGGCACCGTCCCTCGCGCAGCACTTAAAGTCGATTCAAGTGTAACCAAGCCTCCCATCCCTGCCTTGATCCGGGAATATTTTCTTCCACAGAACTGTACACTGCCCGAAGCATTCTCAGCAGCAGGGCGTTCCATGCCCGTGGAAATGAAGGTTGAGGAGGGAGTGATCTACCGGCCCGCGCTGTTGGCCTCCGCCCAGGTGCGCATTCTGGACCGCAGGCACGGCGTGGATAGTGAGATCACACGCACCGCGCTGGTGAGATCGCCTGAAAAGCGCGGCACCGTGCGCTGGGAGGATTACCCGCTTAGTAGTGACGTTCTCAATAATATGGATACATCTCCTATGCTTTCAGCACGCTTCGATACGATTGACTCCCCATTGAATGACGTCAAGCTAATGACCGCCCTGCAAAAAGATTTCACCGATTGGGTATTCCGCAATTCATCGGCGAAAGCACGCGCCAATCAGGTGCTCAAGGTCTTTGCAGGACCGGATGTCAGCCAGGCTGAGTTCATGAAGGCTTGTGCAGATGCCGCACGCGCTGCGCGCGATGCGGAGATCGCAAAAAAGACCGCACAATTG
>DATDRD010000489.1:0-6950 GCA_035291925.1 Anaerolineales bacterium | reverse complement strand
CAGCAACGTTGCCAGGAATTGCATGGAGTCATTATAGCGCTAAATCCAAACTGTTATTCGGCTTGAGTGGACCTGTACTTTCCCCGATACGCTACAGGGAGCAGATCCGCCAGCGACTCCATGATCTGACGCGTCCCCTCTTGCAGCGTTTCCTGACGATTAGCCTGCTTCCCCTTCGGGGACAACATAAATGGTTTCCCCACTGACAGCGTCACCGGCGCACGCTTAACCCTTTTCATATCACCATAAATATTTTGATTCTCAGTCCCTGTCATCGCAATCGGTACGATCGGCGCGCCAGATTTAAGCGCCAGGAATGCCGCACCTTCATTTCCATCTTCCAGTCCACCGATGACAGATTGACGCCCTTCCGGCGCCAGCCCGACCATGCGCCCTTCGGCCAGTCCATCCAACGCGGCGCGAAGTGCCTTGCGGTCAGGCCGGCCGCGATGTACCCAGATAATTCCATAGGCGCGGAATATCGGTCCGATGAACCAGTGATCGTTCAACTCGATCTTCCCCATTCCTTCAATTGTGATTGGAAGGGCTGCCATGACCAGAACCGCGTCGGCATCGCCGAGATGATTGATGACGACTATTGCAGGTCCCTGCTTTGGGAAATTTTCCAGTCCGCAGATTGTGGCTCGCATCGTAAAAAGCGCGAGCAGTTTTGCAAGTCCCCGGGCAAAGGTCCGAAAAGCCCGCCGCGCAAACGTCAGACGCGGTAGTGCAACCAGGTCAGGCCGCCAAACTTCGGTGACAGGTTTAGGCGGGGGAGATGGCTGATTCTGCATACACGCCGCGATATTCCTCAGGCAATAAGCCGGCCAGATAAGACATCACCAGGTCTGCATTTTTTTGCCGCGCCTGGTGTTTCTCCGTCCCTCTGGATGTGATCTCGGGCAGATGAATGGGCCTGCCAATGCGCATTTCAAGCAGCGGCCTTTCGCCGCGTTTCGCACGCTGCCAGTAATCCTCGGTCGTTCCAATAAGACCCACAGGCAGCACCGGCACGCCGGTTTGCTCGATGATATATGCAATGCCGGGTTTCGCGCGCCGCATCGCGGTGATGTGTGAACGCCCGCCCTCAGGCGCGATGAGCAAGGGAAAACCTGATTTGATGATACGGATAGTCCTGATAAGCAATGCGCGGTCATAATCGCCGCGATGCACAGGGATCACCCCGTATAATTTCAGCAATTGTCCCTGACCAGGTTTAGCGAACACATCTTCCGCACCGATGATCTCCAGGCGTTCGGGCCAGAACGCTGCCACGAACGGCGGGTCAAAGATAGAGACGTGGTTCATCGCAACTACATATGGCTTGCCATAAGGGATGTTTTCTGTTCCAACGATCTTCACGCGTCCCAACACATGGAAGATACCGCGGAACAGTCTCTTCATGAGTGGTCGCATGAGCCTGAATCGAACGGGTACTTGATAGGAGTCATTCACCTGCATAAAGCCAGTACCTGTTCAAGGACTTCGTCAGCAGTGAGTTTATCGGAGTCAAGCACAATGGCATCCTCCGCTGCTTTTAACGGAGCCACATCGCGGGTCGAGTCGATGCGGTCGCGTTCGATCACTTTTGCGAGGATCTCATTGTAATCCGCCTGTGCGCCGCGGGCGATGATCTCGTCAAAACGTCTCCTAGCGCGTTGTTCGGCAGTGGCATCCAGATAAATTTTCAGGTCCGCTTCGGGCAAAACGACAGTCCCAATATCCCGCCCGACCATGACAATACGGCCGCGTTGACCGATGCGCCTCTGCTGCTGACTCAAGGCACTTCGCACGCCGCGATAGGCAGAGACCCCGGATACATTTGATTCCACCTTGCGGCGGCGTATTTCCCATGTAATATCCTGACCATCCACGAGCACATCACAAGTGCGCCCATCGGACTTTGAGGCTGGCGCGACATCAATTTGCGTTTTCTCAGCCAACGCGGTGAGCGCGGCTTCATCGCGCACATCAATACCCCGCTGTAAAGCGAGCCACGTAACAGCACGATACATGACACCCGTATCAAAGAAGAGATAGCCAAGCATGTTGGCGAGTCTTAAACCAAGAGTGGATTTGCCCGAGGCGGCGGGGCCATCAATCGCAATGACGGAGGCAGGGTTAGAACGCATATTATCTGGTTCGAGGTCAGTCCACCCTGAAGGGTACGATGTCTGACCGGCGTTTCCTTGACCAAGCTGGGACGCGGACCCGGCAGAGCAAAATCCCCTCAGGGCGTAGTGTTTTCGCGCGCATCAGGGAACAGATCATCACGTGCCCACAGGATGATGGTTTCGTTCTCTCTTGGCAGTTGACGGTAAACCAGCCAGCGCAGCCAGTCAGGGTTTTGTATTCCCTCCCACAATAGTGGTTGTCTCCAGATAAAATCCTGCCCACGATAGGCGGATGGGAGACCCAGATCCTCCATGACAGGAGTAATCACGAGCGGCGGCGCGACCTGCGGATCAAGAGTGGCCACGACCTCAACTTCGTGATTTCGCAGGATCCACTCAAGGGCAGGAGAATTGATTCCCATAATGGCCACAGATTGAGCACGAGCGTGACCGAGGCTGAATTCCGAAACATCGTTCACGCTGGCAAGGAGCAGGTCCGCCTGCAGCGGCCTTTGATCGGGTGTCCATAATTCCACGCCGTTCGGGGTGCGTAATCCGCTTGCGCCCCAGGCCGTGGCAAAACTGTAAGCACCGAGGAAGACCGCAAAGGACCAGACCGTCCCAAGCCAGGCTGTGCGCCCAGACCACCCGAATGCCACGAATGAAATAGATAGAATGATAATGAGCGCCGCGCCCGCCAGGACCCAATAAGGCGCGGCTTGAAGCTGGATCTGCCTCCCAAGCAGCGACAAGGTTGTGGCGCCAAACTGGCTGTAGGGGTCGAGAGCGATCTTGGCAACGTCGAACCAGATGTAAACAAGCAGGATCAGAAGCGCCCCGCTGACCACGCCGACCTCCACACGTTCCTCGGAAAAGATATTGAGGCTTCGCGATAGTTCCAGCGCGGAAAGCGTCAACAATGGGATGATGACCCAGACGAGTTCACTTGTCTGACGATAAAAGACCGCCAGGAGCAATGAGACTGCCAGCCACAGACTTAAACGAATGATACGCCGGCTTTTCGTTCGATAGCCGCGAACGATGGAAAGGATCGCAAGAAAGATGCCCAGCGGTTCGTACGCGAGCAAAGCCAATAATGTGCGCCCCGCTGTCATGACAGATGGAGCTGTCCATCCTTTGAGATACGCAGGCAGCGACAAAAGCCATGCACTCAGTCCGTTTGGTGAGAGAAAGAAGAGCGTGCCGCCGAGGAGGAGGGTGGCAATGAAAGCAATGAGGGCCGGACGATATTCAAGGCTTTGTGGTTGAACATTGGTAATGGGAGATCCGTCTGCCACCTGTTCGTTCTGGGTCACCAGCGAGTCGAAGGATTCTTCATTCTCCATATTGGATTTTGCATCCATTCCCTGAAGGAAGATCCATGTCAGACCAAGCCCGAGCAGGCCCGCCCAGAGTGAAGGTCCGGCGAGAATCGCCAGTCCAGCAAAAATTCCGGCAGGGATCACGCGTCGGTTTATCCACATGCCCCAGGCGAAGAGCAGGAACGCAGCCGCCAATATGGTTCCGCCTGCCTGTCGTGAAAGCGCGACGAGTCCCGGGTCAAATGCAAGGAGAAAAGCCAATACCAGCGCAGGCCGCGGTTTGATTGTTTCGCGAAAGAAATGGGGAACAAAGACAAGCGCGCTCCCCACAATTGCAGGGACAAAGCGCGCCATGAAATTCGTGCCTTCAAGGATTGCAAACAAAATGCCGGTAAAGAGGATGTATCCGGGTTGAGGTCCGAGCACAGGACTCGTGCCTTGTGCAAGGTGCAAAGCCTGTAAAGCCAGAGCCGCCTCAGAATCAGTCAACGGGGATGCACCGAGTTGAATGAGACGAAAGCCGAGGGCGAGAAGAAAGGCCAGCCAATACAGCCAGCCTTCGTATTTAAGTCGGAAAGAGTTCATAAAGCAATTTTACTCTGTATGGCATGTCATTGCGAGCCTTCGGGAGGCAATCTCCGATTGCGCGGTGAGATTGCTTCGGCGGGCTAAAGCCTCGCAATGACGGATGGTTATGGCACTTCGTAAATTGTCGCATTCCCTTGTTGAAAAACAGGTTTCAGGAAACGATTGAATTTATCCTCGTTCATATGATAAGTGCTGCGCTCGAGATTGCCTACGACAATATAACGAATGTTGTAGCGATGGATGATGTCCTGTGCAGCGATCCAATCGTTGGATGAGTATAACGTTTCAATATCCTGTTCTCGTGAGCCTTGCAGGGCTTGATCGCGCCACTGACCTTCGTGGCCGGGCCAGCCCAACACGGTGGGCAGACCCGTATAAATCGAAACGCGCCCGTACTGCGAATAGGATCCGCCAACAGCTTCCGCTACGACTCCATCCGGCGCGGAGCGCAGCCAGAGCATCGCCGCGGCTTCATCCGGATTCTCACGTTGGATGCGGTCAAAGTCATCGAGGGTATAGCCGAACGGAGGCTTGAAGTTGTTCGTCTTGCTGAAGATGCCGATCGCGGGATAAGTTAGTGAAATACCTAAAAGGATGATCAGGCCAAATATGAATGGTAGGCCCCAGCGGCCGCGTAAATTTTGAATCAGGACAACGATCCCGTAAGCGGAGGCGAGACTCAACACGATCCAGGCCTGATAATAAAACTTGAAGACCGTGTTAATGCGATATCCAAAATTATCGCGCAGATAAAGAAAATCAGGGCCGAGGATGAGCAGCACTCCAAGAGCAATCATCAATAAAACGAATGAGGACGAGTTGGCTTCAGATCTGAACAAAAATGCAAGTGTCGGGATTAACAGTACAAGCAATGTGAGCAAGCTGCCGACATAAGTCAATCTACGTGCCATACTATCTGCAATGAACGCATTGACATCGACTCCTTGTGCTTCCAAAATGGGCATCACAAGTTCGGGCTTCAACTTCAACGCCAGAAAACCGAGAACGAACATTGCCACGATAAGCACAATTAAAATACCGAGCGTTGTAAAAATTCCTGCGCGCCAATGTGCGGGGGCACCCGTTCGCCATAGATAGATCAAATATGCAAACGGCGGAATGAACAGAGTGCCCCACATCACCCACAAATGCGCGCCGCGCGTCGGGTACATGAAGTTCGGTGTAAGTCCGCCCGCCTGCGAATCGAAGCCGATATAGAACGGCAGATACATCACGAAGCCAGTGATCACCAATGGAATAGCCAACAACAGGACATCTTCGATTCTTTCCCAGCCCCAGCCTGCTTCGCCCACTTCGCGGACCCGAGCCAGTACGTAGCTGAAAACGATCAGTGCCGCGGCGATGAGGATGTCCCACGTGTTGAGGAAAGCCAGTCCGCCTAAAACAAGCGCACTGGCGAAGAAGCCTGCTTTGTTAATGCGCAGTTGACCGAAGAACAGATCCATGTTTCCGCGCCAGCCACCCAGGAACAGATTCAACGCAACGGCTACAGCCAGCAGAGTAAATGGCATTGCCAGCACATGCGGATGCAAATCCCCAAGCAGATAGGAAAAGAAGGGAAACTCATCGATAACTTCACGGAATGTGCCATCCAGGTCATAATCCTGTATCACGCGTGAGGCGCGCCACCACCACCAGAATCGTTCGGGGATCCACTGGAGCGGCTGTGCAGGTGCCTGACTTAACTCCTTCATATCAAGCCATGACCAGAATCGGGACACAGCAGTGCCGTCTGCATTGAATTGCCAGAACAGTCCTTTGCGATGCAATACTTCGAGGAAGCCTTCAACATTGGAGATGAGGAGCAGGAAGATGGGAGCAAAAAGAGGGAGGAGGAAAGAAGAAAGAGGGCCATTGTTGGATGAATAACCTTCGACACTCCCTTCGGTCACGGGGCGGGGCTGTTGATGCATTGTCAGAAGGTTATACAAAATCCCATATGCACCGACGGCGCTTAAACCAAAGATCAACGCGATCATCAAGTTGAATGCCATTGTCGCGGGCACGCCTGTGAACATGGCTAGCATGGCTGCCATCACATAACCGAAGTAATAATAGGAAATGGAATAACCTGAGAGCCACAGATCGCGCGGCGGGAATGTGGGCGAGTTCATGATGCCGTTGATGAACATCAACTCCATTGGCTTTTCGGTGCCGACGATCTCCGGGTTCGCGGCGCGAAAAAATGCCATCAACCCAAATGCGGCGAGGAAAAGGAGTTCAGTTGTGAGGATGAGACGGCGATTCTCGCCGAGCCAACTTCCAATTTCCAATTTCCGATTTACAAATAGCCAGGCGCTTAAGCCTCCCAGGATCACCAGCCCTAACAACAACCCGCCAATATCATTTTGCGCGATGCCGAGCGATGCGGATAACCAGAAGATGTATCCCCAGATCAACAAGCCAAACGCACGCGCAAGTGTGTATCCCCGGTCAGCCAGCGCTGGAAAGATGCAATAAGCCAACGGGAAGGTCAGCCAGCCCAGGAGGGTGATGAGAAGATACCAGGAGATAAATGCAGTCATTTGGTCTCGATATGGGCGTTGCGATGGTTGAGCAGCGTTCTTTGCGTACCGAAACCCGCAACGACCCGCTCGACCAGCGAAACAAACTTATAACTTACAAAATGCCAGGAATTTGGAATCTCCCATTTGCGTCGGGTCTGAATTCAGCTACATTCACCACCGCATCCAGATTGATGGGTCCATAAATATGCGGGAAAAGATCCCCATCGGGGACGCCGGGGGGTGGGGTCCCGCCCGATGGCGGCTCCCATTTCAAGTCTGAGGAAAGAAGCGTGGGTTCGATGGCGAGCAGGATGAGTCCACTTTGTCCTTTGTAGAAATTCTCAGCAACGGGCAAAACCTGCGAATGAGTCGAGCAATGGATAAATCCTTCGGTCGCC
>DATDRD010000488.1:0-6341 GCA_035291925.1 Anaerolineales bacterium | reverse complement strand
AATGTGTTCATGTATTCCCCACACACGTGGGGATGAACCGGTGATCGCCGATGGATTGGAGCAATATGGCGAGTATTCCCCACACACGTGGGGATGAACCGGCTCTGGACTAGATCCATGGAGACCTCCGGTCACATTTCGGCGGGTCGGAGACCCTCGCCGAGCTTGGGTTGAAGTGTTATACGTTAGACTTTCCTCCATGCCCTCTCCCACAAACTCACCGATCGGCGTATTCGACTCCGGCGTCGGGGGCATATCGGTCCTCAGAGCGATCCGTGAGCAAATGCCTGGAGAATGGATTATTTACACAAGGATCTACTCTGGTCTGAAATTACAGAGTGCCGCACGCATGTCTGACATGCGTACCTAAACCAGAAGTTTGAATTTCGGCCTGCAAGTTAATCCAAAGAGTTTAGTGATTATTGAGACAGGCGGCAAAATCAGCCAGACTGCAGCATCAGCTCGCGGATCTGGGCAGCATGTGCGGCGCTCTCTGGGTCATCCGTGACGAAATCTATCTTATCTACCCCATCGACACCAAGCCCAAGCTCAACCGCCCGGGCGATCTGGTCTTGCGCGAATATCGGACCGTCCGCGGCGATACCGCTGTAGCCCAGGGTACGCAATAAAGCCAGACCGACTGCGTCGATCGCCACCCGATCGGTTCCAGCCAGGATCACATCCCCCCATACCTTCGTCCCGCGGTCTGGTCCATTATCTATGAAAGCCTCAACACCGTCCAGGAGGACCAAGGCTGGATCATAGACCGCATTGACTTCTGCGATCATCAATCGCTGGAATGGTGAATTGTGCAGCTCGCTCATGTAGTTGTAACCACCGCGTCCCATGTACTTACCCACCATACCAACCGAATTCTTCAAGGACAGGGTAAATTGGCCCCCAAACCGATGTGGTTTCAGGCAACAGGTTTGTACGACTGCATCTGCTTCCAGTAATCGGCGGGGGACCGGAAACCCGTTCTCCCAGTGGTCGCCCTCGGTCCTGACCAGCATCCAGTCTTGTGCTTCTGTCAGCTCATCAAAAACCAGGGTATCAAATCCCAGCCTTTCCGCCAGGGCATACACGCCCAGGTTCTCCATCACCCGGCGGGTATCACCCATCCCGCTGCGGTCGGCAACTGTGATCCCAGATGCACCCATTTCCTGCAATGATTCGATCAAAACCCGGAGTGTATCCGGATGGGTGGAGGCTGGCGCCGGATCAGCGCTGTTGAAATTGGGTTTGAGCAGGACGCGTTTACCAGCAACAGGATTCTGGCCCAGTAAGGAAAGCGCCCGCCGGATCCCCTGAAACCGGTCACGGGTTCGGATGAAGGCAATGTGGGCCACGCCAGCGGCTACGGTCGGGGAACTCTGTGGTGAAATTGTCAGCACAGGCGTTGCCGTGCCGGGGGTGCCATATGTCCGTATGGGCAGATCAGTCGGGCTCTCGGTCGCCTCGATCAATCCAAGCCGCTGGCAAGCCTGCAGGATAGGCATCATAATCAGGCCTCCTGCTACACGTGTGGACCAGCGTAAGAAATCCCTGCGTCCGAATCGAACTTCTTTTATACCTTCAGGCATTAGCGCTCCCTGCTTCTTACCAACTCACTTTCTACATGATAGCACAAAAGGTCGACACATACGCCGCCGCCCACGGCTTCTGCAGCCTGTGATTCTCTGAAACGACGATCTCCCTGAACTTCTGTGCAACCTGTGCGGTTAGCATTGCGTAGACCGATATAAGCAAACGCCCCAAGTGATAAAACATCTTGCGGGTTGCGCCCGTCCTTCTTCATTTGTTCGGCATATGAGTCCAGGTTGAAGTCATTGAGCAAGGTGTTGACCCAGAACACAAGTCGCGGGCTGAGTTGGGTATGGATCGCGTTGAGATACGCGATTTGTTCTTCGGGTTAAGGTTCCGGGGAGATTGTCAAGTTTTTGCAGGGTATAATTTGGCAAGGTCACTGGCTGTGCGGAAAGACACTGCAAATTGGATTGCACTCACCGACTACGATATTGAGACCGCCCGTCACATGCTTGAAACTGGGCGGTATCTGTATGTCGTCTTTCTCTGTCCTCTCGCTCGAGAAAATGCTCAAAGCGCACGTCGCTGAAGTCACACAATCGGTTCCGATAAAAACGCACGATATTTATCTTGTCAAAACAAGCGGATTGGAACTCCCTGAAAGTTATCTCGACTTCGTTGGTAAAATCAACACGGCAAGTATCCCCACCCGTTATCCAGATGATTTACAGCGTTCATTGAAAGAGTATCCAAAATCGGTTGCCAAAGATTACCTGAGTCAAACTCGAGAGATTATCGAATGGCTAAAACAACACCCGAACTTAAACGAATAATCAAGCGATATCGCGCACAACTTCAAAAGATGGGGATCCATCCAACGCGTATTTTGCTCTACGGCTCGCAGGCCGCTGGTACCGCACGCGAAGGCAGTGATATTGACTTGATAGTTATATCTGGCGACTGGAAAAATTATAGCCATCGCCAGCGCCTGGAATTACTCGGAATTGCATCGGCAAGGATCTTGGAACCCATCCAGGCAAATGGGTTTACGCCAAGTGAAATCAAATTGAAAAAGATTATGCCTTTCTGGGAACAAATAATGAAGGAACAGGCAATTGTAGTCTAATCGGAGTCGAAAGATTCCGATTAGTGTTTCGGGTGCTTCGGCTGTTCCTGGAGTCAGTCCGCGTTTTATCGGCTTGCCTGCGATCGGGGAATGGTCCGGTCTTTCTCTCTTATCCCCAAGAAGGCCGCGACCAAAATCATAATGAGACCCAAAACGGCCAGGGCCAATCCCACAATTACAACAGGTTCGAGTATCTCGCGCGCAATGGCGCCTACTGTTTCCCGCAGGGTTAAGAGCAGGACCGGAGGCATAAAGCCTGCCGCCTGGCTTTCCAAAAGCCACTGGATGATAAATCCAACAAGAGAAGCGCCGGGCACGGCGACAAACAAACTGATCAGTCCTGTGAGCAGAAAGGGCCAGCCCCACCACTTTAGCCAGTCAATGAGCCCGCGCACGGCGAAGATTGTCAGTCCAAGCAAAAATAACATCGGAAAGAGTGGTGTGATTTGCATGACGGCGCGCGCGATCTTCAAGTTCGAGCGTGGATCCTCGGGAGTGCCGCTGTGCCCAGTCGAGATCAATGTGATTTCATCAGGAAATCCAATTGCCATCAATTGAAGCTGTGATTCAATTAATGGTCGCACGACCTCCACGGCCTCCGGAGGAGGATTACAGAAAACCAGATCACCTCCACTCATGAGAGCAAGTGTCATTTCGATGATCTGATCAACAGTACAAACAGGTTGGGTGTGCAGAAGCTGTAAAACTGCTTCAACGCCCCCAGAGCCTGCCAGGTGACTCTTGAACGGAAGTAGTGAAATGACTGCCGAGTCCGTTCGGTCATTCAGGTAATCAAACATGGAATCAAGCGTATTGTCTGCCAGCGCTTTCAATTCTTCGGGCGGAATAAGTGCTGAGATCGCTGATTCCCAATCCTGCACGGTGAAGGACTTCAGATATGCACTTGCCTGTTCGTTCTGCGTGATGGCCGTTGCAAGTGCATCAGCCAGGATCCCCGGCATCCGATCATATAATTGTTGATTTTCAAAAGCCTGCTTATAAGTCTCGGCAGAGAAGGCTTTTCGTTCGATATTGAAGAATAGCAAAGCCAATACACCCGTGATGACGAAGAGAATCGCGCAGACGCCGGCGAGAAATTTTCCCAGTGTTCGCATGATCAACCCGCACGCACGATATCAATATAATCCTCGGTCACTGGCTCACCGCTTGACGCGCCCAGCAAAGAAAGCAGTTCGCTTACGAGCTGTGCCTTGTGGTCCGCGTCCCTGCGGCTCCATGTGCGGCTCTTGATCTCAAGGAAGTAGCCGAGTTGAGGTTCCGTCACTTCATCGAGATTGATGAAGAATTCCGTGTCTTTATATTTAATCAGCCAGCGCAGGCGATCTTTCTCGATTGCGATTTCAGATTTCGGCATGAAGTATTCGCGATAGAAGCGCAGCGAATGTGAGGCGGGCGCAAGATACCGGCTGCGCGATAACAACACTTCATTCTCGAATGCACCTTCCCGCTTTTGACCGATCAACGTCAACCGCGAGCGGACATTGGTGACATTGCCCTTGTCGTCAATGAAATCGTCTTCACGAAAGCGCAGCCGTCCCTGTGACAGATCGTCGAAGAAGAAGTAGACATCGTGTTCGCGATAATGACGTTCACGGATGACTTTGCTCTTCTCCCGCTTCATTGCCTGGACGATGGGGTCTGCTTCCGTTATTTTGACCTTCACCTGCACCTCGAACGATTCCTGCTCCAGCGAGCCGCCCAGGGCGATCAGCTTCGAGAGGACCGATTGTTCGCGTTCGATCAGGAATGCATCGATCTTCTTTGCAACTTCCGAAGCCTGGATAAGCAATTCATCTTCCTTCAAAGTAAGCAATTGGCGATCACGCATCAGCCATCTGCCGTTGACCATCACGTCGCTCACGTCCGTTGACTTGCTGGCATAGACGATCTGTGCGTATGCGTTATCCGCGCCGCGCTTGAAGGAGGGGGAGTTGTGGATTGGCGATACATCCACCAGGATCAAGTCGGCGCGTTTGCCGGTTTCAACGGAGCCGGTTAGATGTCCGATATGGAGCGCCTGTGCACCGAGCCGGGTCGCCATGAGCAAGGCCCGGGGCGCGGGTAAAGAGGTCGGGTCGTTGGTCACCGCTTTGGCGATGAATGCCGCCAGGCGTACTTCCTCGAACATATCCAGGTCGTTATTCGATGCAGGCCCATCCGTCCCGATGCCAACGTTTAATCCTGTCTCAAGCATCTTCATAACCGGCGCAAAGCCAGACGCGAGCTTGAGATTGGACGATGGGTTGTGAGCCACACCCGCGCCCGCGTGCTGGAGCGAACGTATCTCGCCGACATCCACATGCACGCAATGTGCGGCGATGAGTTTTGCATCGAGCAGGCCCTGCTTCTTTACATAGGGAATAACAGGCATTCCGTTTTCGTTGCGCATGTTGTCCACTTCGAACGCGGTTTCGGCGAGATGTGTGTGAAGCGGCACATCGAATTCTTTGGCGAGCTCGGCAGTTGCGCGCAGGATTTCGGCAGTACAAGTATAGGGTGCGTGCGGTGACACAGCCGGGACGATCAAGGGGTGATCCTTCCATCTTTGGATGAAATCGCGCGCCATCGCAAGCGAATCTTCATACGAAGCCGCGTCGGGCGCCGCGAATTTCATCACGGTCTGTCCGCATACAGCACGCATCCCTGCCTCTGCGGCCGCTTTTGCAACATCTTCCTCGAAATAGTACATATCGTTAAAGGTCGTTATCCCGCTGCGGATCTGTTCCGCACAGGCGAGCAAAGTCCCCAATCGAACAAATTCCGGGGAGACGAACTCGCGCTCGACTGGCATCATATAGCCCATCAGCCAGACGTCAAGCCGCAGGTCATCTGCGAGGCCGCGCAGAAGGGTCATGGGGACGTGCGTATGAGCATTGATGAGACCAGGCATCAGCACTTTGCCGTCGCAATCAATGGACTCTCGCGCGGAATATTCTTTCTTGATCTCGTCTTCATAGCCCACCGCGACAATACTGTCGCCTTTCACTGCAACCGCGCCGGGGAAGTATTGTGTGAGGTCTCTATCCATGGTCAGGACGAGGGCGTTGCTGAAGAGGATGTCAATGGTTTCAGGCATGTGTATTCCTTGTTATTTAGTCAAAGGGCGGCATGTAGTGCCGCCCGTTTCTAATTCAAGATTCTTTTCTGTTTTATGGTTTTGGGGAACTTGTTGTTAGGGCTGGCTCAATTTCAAACACAACACGCCCCGCTGTTTGTGATAGTACACGGTGGGCGTCCAGGATTTCCAAACCGGCCAAACGGCCATCGGGGGCGTAATCCGCAATGATCTCTTCGGTTAGTTGCCGCGATTCCACTTTACCCTCATCTAAGTGCTGAAATTCAAGATAGAGTGCTTCAACTTCAGGATCATAAATAATTTTCATGGAAGCTCTCCTTAATCTCCATAATACACTAAAACAGTTACTACAGTTATGACAATACCCTCAAACAAAAATAACGTGGATAGTTTTGAATGCATAGACCTTTTGATTTATAGGAGACGGCTGTTCATACTCAAAGGTCCTTTTTGCCTGCATTTTGTTCTGGAGAGCAGGTTGCCATTTTTCAGTTTGGATGGTTTCAATGATCTCTGCTTCCGTCGCGCCACGTCCAACGGTTCGTTTGCGCGCATGATTAGAAAGACGGATCGGTTTCATTGCTTCAGCTG
>DATDRD010000487.1:0-3814 GCA_035291925.1 Anaerolineales bacterium | reverse complement strand
ACGCCCCTGCATGATGAAAACCGCCTGTCCCTCCAGCTCGCCGATCACAAGCCGTCCTGCATGTCCATAAACTGTCGAGATGGGCCAGTTGGGCAGGTCACCGTACGGAATAACATCGGCTGTTTGAACGGAATCAGCAAGATCGTTCAGGCCGGAACCGAGAATGATCCCGACGCGTGGCCGATGCGCGCTGCGCCTGCGGACCGCATCCGCCGTCTGATCAATTTGTTCGAGCGTAATAAATATGGCCATAATGGGTATCTTCTTCAAACAAAAAATGAGTTGCACAGCCCCTCGATCATTTCCCTTGTGCAGTGAAAATTATATCAGATTAATACTTTCAGGGTTGTAATGTAACACAGCCGAGATTGCAGGGTCATGTATTACAATTACACAAAACGGACCTTTTGCCCCACACTGATGAATAGTATGCCTTCGTCATTATCTAACAAGACCCATCTCATCATCGCCGGAATCACATCCCTGCTGGCACAAGGGATATTGCTAATTCCATCGAAATTGGAATTTATCCTGCAATACCTTCCTTCGTGGGGAAGCGTCGCTATCGGAGCGGCGCTTTTCGCTATTTCCATGCTTTCATTTTTCAACGTGATACGTTCCATCACCACGAAGGATATGCTTGGATGGCGTGCAAACGCAACATTGCTTGCAATCCAGACACTTGCAGCGATTGGGTTGATCCTCCTTCTGGAAGGCTCCGCCTCATTCATACGGGAGGCTGGATTCCTTTTGAGCGGCGTCATCACTGTCCTGGCGACCTATGGAATTTTCCATAACGCCTCATCTGTGAAGAGCCAGCCAGGCCCGCTCGTTGAGAAATTGCAGCCCGATTCAGTTTTTATGCCTGATCCTTCAACAGACATAAATGCTTTGAACGAGCAAATTAGGTCCCTTACACATCAGTTGACTGCCGAAAAACATCGTACGACACAATTGACGCTCCTCAACGAACTGAGTCAGCAGCTCGAGGCCGAGCTTGATCCACCGGTTGCGGCGCAACTTGCAGTGAACACACTTGAACGAGCCATGGATTGTTCGATTGTTGCACTAATGATGTACGAGCCCGAAAACCGCGGATATGTGGTCCTGGCTGCGGCAGGAAATATGACGAGCATCATCCCCCCTGGATATCGACAGGACGCAGGGAAAGGTGTGATCGGTCGAACTGCTCGATTGAAGAAGACCCAAATTGTGAACGATGTGCGCACCGATCCCGATTTCATCCCCATCCAGAATGAGCCTACACGTTCGCTGATCAGCGTTCCAGTCATCCAGCACGGACATGTCAAGGGAGTTCTGGTACTATGCTCCGAAAAACCGTACGTATTCACGGGACCAGACGCTGCAATTGCGGAGGGCGTGGCATCCGAATTAATGCGGGCGTGGGACCGTTCAAGTTATCACCAGCGACTGACGGAACTCATTCAGGCAGGCATTTCATTAACCACATTGCTGGATCCGCAGGCCGCCGTGCTTGAGATAGCAGTCATTGCGCGCAAAACTCTGGAAGCGCGTTTTGTATTTGTCACCCTGCTCGACCAGCAGGGAAACTTCTCACGCACTGCATTTGCCGGGGATGCCCCCCAGTTGCTTGCTTCCCTCAATGCAAAACCATCGGAAGAACCTTTGATGCAGGCGGCCTTAAATGCTACGAAGCCGTTTCGTGTGCGCGACCTGCGCAAGTACATCAATTCCAAGAAACTGGAGATCGATCATCCCGGTCTGCGAAGCTTACTCGCGAGCCCCATCCGTCTGCACCGTTTGAGCATTGGTACGATCCTTGCTTTTGGCAAACAGGAGGAGATTTTTTTCTCGGAGAACGATGAATCTCTTGCAGATTTGCTTGCCTCTCAGGCGGCAGCTTCGATTGAAAGTTCATGGCTTTATCAGGAGCTGCGCAGTAATCTCAATATCACATCTGTGATACTGAGATTGAGCCTGGACATTATACAGACAGAGGAATTAAGCAAGGCGGCTGAACTGATCGCCCAGGCGGCTCATAAGATGAGCAACGCGCAAGAGACGGGTATAATCGTGACGCGCGAGGGCCGAACACAAGCCGAAGTGGAAATTGATTCCGGAGGTCTGCACACACGCCGCGAACATCCTACGCAGAGCATTGACCAGGCAATTCTAACCGGACAAAGTATTATTGTTCCGGTGGAGAACGGATCGCTCGCCTGCTATCCACTCGTCACGCGCGGCCGCACAAATGGTGCTTTGTGGATGAGAATGATCGAGAGCCGGGGGCAAAATTACGCGTATTTGCAGACGCTGGCGAACCAGGCGGCGATCTTCCTCGATAACTTGATCCTTCTCTTAGAAACCCGTCAACAGGCAGAGCAAATCAAAGCCGCTTATGCCGAATTGGAAGTCACCTACGACCGAACACTGACCGCACTTATGTCGGCGCTCGATGCCCGGGACCGGGAAACAGAAGGTCATAGCAAAAGGGTCAGCGAGCTTGCCTTTTTGCTGGGAAGAGAATTCAGATTAACCCGCGACCAACTCGAGGCTTTGAAAAGGGGCGCACTGATCCACGATATTGGAAAGATTGGCATCAGCGATGAGATCCTCCACAAACGAGGTCATTTGACCGCCGACGAGTGGAAGATCATGCGAGCTCATCCCGATATCGGAGCGCGTATCGTTGAAGGGATTCCATTCCTTCAAGAGACACTTCCCGTGATCCACTATCATCATGAACGTTGGGATGGAAGCGGGTACCCTCACGGGCTTAAGGAAAGGAATATCCCCATCGAGGCTCGTATTTTCGCCGTTGTTGACGTATTCGATGCGCTGACCAGCAGTCGTAGTTATCGCAAAAAATCATCAGCTGAGGAAGCGCTTCAATATTTGCAGGAACAGGCCAGCATTCTATTTGACCCGGAAATTGTTGAGGCTCTGACAAAGCTCCCTTATAAGGAATTCATACAAGGGGAAAAGACCATCGTATGAGATCAAAGAAACCCATTTCATCATTTGCGCCACCTGAAGTCTGGCGATTTATTTTGCCTTTGACAGTGGCATCCATCTGCATCGTTGCCGGCGTGATCGTGGAAAATACCTTAAACCGCTCCTCGACGGATTTTTCCTTGATCGCATTTGGAAGCATGGTTATTGTTTATACGTTGGTTAACCATGCCTTGATCGCCAGGACAATCAGTTTTCGAGAAACATATGGGTTGTTGAACTCGGTATTGAGTGGAATTGGCCTGGGGTTGCTCACCTACTTCCTGCCTGACCATTTGAATGAAGTATCACACGTTCTGATCATATTTGGAGTCGTCGCCGTGGCAATAGTTTCCGGACGACGCTATTTCTACCTATCGCTCTTCCTGATACTGGCGGTGAGCCTGCCGCTCGACCACCCCGATGTATCAGGGTTGGCAGGTGTCCTTGAGTACACCGCACCGTTCGTCATCTCAATGATTGTGGTGGAAGCCATCCTGCAAATCAGCGACGCCGCACAACAACATATCCACCGGCTGGAAACGATCAACAAAATCAGCCGTCAGATCATGCTGTCACTTGAGACGGAGCAGACTCTCACCCTCATAAATGCCACAATTCAGGATGCACTTGAGGCAGATACCTACTTTGTCGGGATCGTCAAGGACAATGAAATTCATCTCGATCTCTTTTATGATGATGGAGAGTACTTTAACGGAACGCGGATTCCTCTTGAGGGGACTCTCTCGGGCTGGGTGATCAGAAATCAAAGAGAGTTGTTTCTTCCCGACCTTCGTCGGGAGGTGGACTTGGTTGGCGTCGGACCTTTCGTAATAGGCAA
>DATDRD010000486.1:0-2586 GCA_035291925.1 Anaerolineales bacterium | reverse complement strand
GGAGTCACCTTCCACGGCCAGAGCGTGGACATAGAAGTTGGAGCAAGGAATAACAGTACGGCCAGCAGGGAAAAGAGAATGCCCTGAGCGGGAAGGAAGCCTTTTGCCGGGCTGTCAAGTTCGGGTCCAGGAAGATCGCCTGCCTGCATCAGAGTCGGCTGTCGGAGCGTCATCCAAATCGAAATAACCGGATAGATGATGTAGGATGCGAACCAGATCCAAACCGGAAGCAGTGAGAAGTCGAAGGCGCCCAGGTTCAGCAGGGAAATGATCAACAACATCCCTGTCCAAATGCCGATCAACTGCACTGCCCCGCGGACTTCGGCCTGACGCCGTGCGAATAAGCACCCTGCCATAAAGACCGCGCCGAAGGCATAGATCGCGCCGACAAATCGCGCGTGAAGCGGAGGAAGTTCGAGCCAGGTAAAGATGGAGGCGAGATCAGCAGGGTTGAACAATCCCAATACTGCTACCAGTAAAGCCGCCGCGCAGATGACAGCGAAGAACACCTTTTGCCCTCGAGTGATAGGTGACATGCTCATTCTCCTTTACGATACGTTTCATTGGAACCCATCAAGATACAGAACTTTGGCCTAATTGTCTTTTGGCTTATCCTCACCATAAACGAACAAATCGCCAATGGACTCACGATTGAAATTGTGGCGAATCGCATCCGCAAATATGGGTGCAACGGACAGCACTTTCAATTTCGGATGACGTTTTTCCTCCGGTATGTACACTGTATCAGTGGTGATGATCTCGCTGATCTGAGGGACGGAGGCCAGCCTCTCGAGGCCACCGCGCGTGAACACACCATGCGTGCATACTACCAGGATTTCCTCGATACCTGCTTCGATCAACAGGCGGCTCAATTCAAAAATGGATCCACCCGTGGCGATCTCATCGTCATAGATGACGGCATGCTTATGCCCCTTGACCTGGTCACCCACAAGACTGCCAATTTTCACTTCCGTATCCGAAACGCGTTCCTTATTGCCAGCCGCAACAGGCAGGTTCATGGTTCTGGCAAAGCGCGCGGCGGATTTTGCCTGTCCAATATCGGGTGAGACGACGATGGATCCGCTCAGATCACGCTGCGAGAGGTATTGCCCGAAGACCGGGCGGCTGGTGAGAGGGTCTGTGGGGATTCGAAAGAATCCATGCACCTGAGGGGAGTGGAATACCATCCCCATAAAGTGTGTGGCGCCGGCAGTCTTGAGCAGGTCTGCAACCAGGCGGGCCGTGATGGAGATGCGCGGCGCGTCTTTCTTGTCCGAGCGGGCGAACGAATAATAAGGGACGATCACATGGACTTCGGAGGCGGCCGCGTCCCGCGCAATATCGAGCATCATCAAAAGTTCTACAAGGTGGTCGTTGACCGGCTGGGAAAGTGACTGCACAATGTAAACACGCCGGTAGCGCACGCTGGCGCCCAACTGGATGTACATGTTGTCGTTGCTAAAGCGTTTGATTCTGGTATCTTCCAATGGCACACCGAGTTCAGCCGCGATGCTGGCGGCCAACGGACGGTTCGAACTTCCGCTGTAAAAACGGATCTCATCTGCCGGGATCGAGCCTTTGGTCATGTTGTCCTCCGGAAAAAAAACTGGTGTCACACTACTGGCTGATCGCCTTGATATATCTTTCAGCGGAACGTTTCACGGCTGCCTTGGCGTCGGTGGCCACAATTAAATCCCACCAGCCGCCGTAGATCCGATCAAAGTCCAAAGGCTCGACCATCTGAAGGATGCGCTCGACGGCGCGTGCGTTCAAGGGAATCATATTGGGGTAACTGTACATAAAACTGACATAGCGCCTGTCCTGCGCGACCTGGATTGTATCTCCTGTGAATAGCGCACCATGCCCATCTGCACCCTGTGACCAGTGTAGTACGTCCGAGCCTGGAAAATGGCCGCCACAGCGGATCAGCGTCAGTCCATCCCACAATGAATGCGAGTCCCCTTCCCAAAACACATAAGCAGAGTCAGGCCGCACAGCCCATTCACGGTTGTCCGCGTGCCAGTAGATCGGCGCGTCCCCGAAAGCGCGGCTCCAATCCACGAGCGACCCAACAAGGTGCGGATGCGAGACAGCAATGGCCGCGATCCCTCCGCGTGACCGGATGGCTTCCACCGTTGCATCATCGAGCAGGCTGACGCAGTCCCACAACACATTTCCCTGGGGTGTTTGGATCAGAAGCGCGCGTTGACCAATGGCAAAGCCTGGAACTGTACCGATCCCTGTAACGTTCGGATCTATATCCTCAATTCGGTTGTGATAGTTCTTCTGCATCTCGGGCAAAGTTGTCCAGCGCTGACCTTCATGCCCAATGTATTGTCTTTCGTCTTCGCAGATGATGCAATGCTCAGGAGGCGATTCTGTTTCAGTGTATTGAACGCCACAGGTTGCGCAAATGTAGTTTGGCATTTTCTTTCTCCTCATTCATAAATTTCGTTCGACTACGCCGAAATTTTCCATAGCCATATTGAGCGTATTCTCTGCATGGTGTTTCTTTTGATTCTTCACGTAATCCACAATCGTGGACAATGATTTCTCGGAAAAGCTCAAAACCCCATATTCTGCCTG
>DATDRD010000485.1:0-6383 GCA_035291925.1 Anaerolineales bacterium | reverse complement strand
GTGATGGGGATCGATAGCAGGATACTGATGATCCAACTGATCAATCCGATCACCAGGCCTTCCACGATCACGATGCTCTGTATATTCCAATTGGATGCCCCGATGGCGCGCATCACACCGATCTCGCGGGTCCGTTCCATCACATTGATGCTCATGGTGCCCATCAACCCCATTGCACCGACCACTGCGATCAGAATTGCCATCATCATAATGAAATTAATAAAGATATCGAATGTCAATGTTGTGTTCTGGATCTGCTTCACACCCAGTTGTGCGCTGGTCACTCGAACACCATTTGCAGCATAGCGCGCTTGCAATAGATCGCTGAATCTCTGTTGTGCGCCGATATCGTGTCCACTGGTAATCACACGCAGGGAATATACCTGCCCGGTTTGATTGGTCAACCGACTGAGGTGTTCATAGTTGACATATATGCCAAGGTCGATGACGAAGGTGTATATACCGACGATGTGCCACTCCGTCTCTTTGCCATTGACCTCGATTGTCAACCAATCACCGACTTTCAAGTCCGGGAACATCCGCACCAACTGGTCACCAATCACAACGGCATTTTCGTCCCCCGTCTTTAGCCAACGACCGTAACTAATGGTGGGATTAATTAAGGTTGATGAAGAGGGTGGAGCTACAAACCTAATCTGGGTGCCTGCTTCATTCTTGTTGCGGATGAGCTTTCCGGGATATTCCAGCCAGCCTTCCACACCATCCACGCCAGTTATGCCGTTCGCTATGGCAGCCACTCTATCAAGACGGTACGGGCGGTCAAAATCTATCGTGACATCTGCCAGGTAATAGCCCTTATAATCTTCAATCAACTTGTCGAATGAGGCTTTCAGGTTATTCACCGCAATGAAAATGGATCCAGCCAGTACGAGAGTGAAAAGTGTCAGTGCGAGACGTACCTTTCGGCGGAAAGCGTTTCGCAGGGAGAGACGCATCGGCCGTGGGATGATCAGATTGCCCCTGCTCACGGATGTTTTTTGAGGCTTTTCACTTCCTCCAATGCCGTAATCGGTAAGCGCCTCTCGCACGGTGATTCGCACACTGTTATACACTGGCCATAAGGCTGCCAGCAGTGGAATCACCAATGCAACAATGATTTGTTGAAATAAAGTGGATGTGTAGCCTCGATAGGGACTGATATAGATACCCAAAAAGTCAGCCATGCCATAGCCGATGTATTGTGTCATGCGGTTTGCCAGTGGGATGGCTATTAACAGCGCGATCGTCCCAAAACTCAGGATCAAAACAATATACATTCCAAAGATTTGTAAAGTATCGCCGCCTGTAGCCTTCATCATGCCGATCTGGCGCGTCTGCTGTGCCATCAATGCTGTGATGGTGTTGATGATCAGGAAGCCGCTCAACAGCGCGATCAACCAGCCCAGTGTGCCCATAATGAACACTATGATCTGCGTAAAAGTGTATGCGTAATGATGTCCGGGTTGATTCACCCGGAAGGAATTAACTGTAGTACCGCTGCGTTCTATGCGGTCAGCGACAGCCTGTGCCACCTGTTTGACATGATCTTGATGTGTTGGGTTTTCCGCCACACTTACTTCCAACGTGTTGTAGTCCAAAGTACCGCCGAGCCACTCCATTGTCTTGGGAGTGACATAAGCATTGATCATCCTTACGTATTTATACGGGAATCCTGTCGCGGCATGCATATATCCAGCCAGACGTAATTTGCGTTGTTTGCCGTCGCTGAGTTCCACCGTGATCAGGTCGCCCGGATTATAGCCAAGCGTGGTGGCAGACGCGTCGATTAAAACCTCCTTGTCGCCAAGCGGTGGAATGCCTGTTTCATTTTGCGCAGGTTGGAGTGTATTGACCGTAAGGTCGTAAGGGTTCTTGATTGCGGTGAACTGAGTGGGAATCTTTTCTCCATCCGCCTGAATCACCTGTCTGATAAATATCGATCGACCTTCCACCGCATTCACGCCTGGGACTTCAAGCGCAACCTTTACACTTTCATCATTCATCGGATAGGCTTTTACCAGGGCTTCCGAAGGATTGGCTGAGAGAAAATCGCCATCCATGCCTGCGATCATGTACAGGTTAAAGCTGTTGACGAATCCAACCCCGGTTGTACCGACCATAATGGTGAGGATGGTAAGGAATGTGCGGGTCTTGTTGCCCCAAAAATCCGCCCAGACTTTTTTCCAGCGGCTGCTCATTGCTTTCCTCCTCGCAGTTCGATGTTCTGCTGTTTGCGCTGATCGGCGAGGCGTTGCATTGCCTCGCGTGTTGCTTCCGATTCGCTTAGGAGTTCTCTCATTGTGTCGAAGTCGAGAGCCAGCACTTCCGCTGGATTGTGTTCAGAAGCGCGGGCAGAGGCGCTGCGTTTTTGTCCCTGCAACAATTGCATCTCGCCGAAATATTGCCCGGGATTAAGTTGCGCCGCAACCACATCCGATTGATTCGGGCGTTGCAGAACAATCTCCACCATGCCCTTGGAGACGATATAGAACGCATCGCCACTGGTACCTTCCTGCAGAATCATCGCACCTGGCTCAAATTTCTGCAACCTGGCCTTGCGAGTCGCCTCGAGTAATTGGTCATGCGAGAGGGTGGGCATGGCTTTGGCTACATACTCATTCACGATCTCACCGTCTGCGATCAGCGCGGTACGATTTAGGCGTTTGGCAAGTCCGCTATCATGTGTAACGATGATGATGGTCTTGCCTTTTGTGGTCAGATCGTTGAATAACGCAAAAACAGCCTCGGCAGTTTTGGAATCAAGGTTGCCTGTCGGTTCATCTGCGATGACGATGGGCGGGTCATTGGCGAGGGCGCGCGCGATCGCGACGCGTTGCTGTTGTCCGCCTGAGAGCGCAGTAGGGAGCTTGTAGGCGTGGTCGGCCAGTTCCACCAATTCTAGTAATTCGAGGGCGCGTTTTTCGCGTTCGCGCATTGGATACGTACGGCAGAAGTCCATTGGCAACATTATGTTTTCGATGACCGAAATGGTCGGGAGCAACTGGAAGAACTGGAAAACGATGCCGAGGTTCAATCCGCGCCAGCGCGCCATGCGATTTTCGCCCAGTTCATGGACGGCTGTGCCATTGACGAGAACCTTGCCTGTTGTTGGGCGGTCGATGCCGGTGATCATGTTTAGCAAGGTGGATTTACCGCTTCCTGATTTGCCAATGATGCCGACAAATTCCCCCGCATAAATATGCAGGTCAACATTCTTGAGTGCTGGGAAATCACCAGCCGCGGTTTTATAAATCTTCTGAATTTCGTGTAAATCAATGATAGGACCATCCTCAGTCGCGACGCTGCTTTGCGCGTTTTCGGATTTAAGGGAAGGAGATGTAAACATGGTACCTCTCTGCTTATTCTCATGGCTTTCGCGCTGGCGCGTGTCACGAGAAAAGTGAGTTGAAGGGCAGGGCCTACTTATTAAATTTTACGACGGCTGTCATGCCCCAGCGCATGTCCGGATGCCCCTCATTCAGGACAACGGTCACTTCGTACACAACATCGCCCTGGTTCTCACTGAAGGTCTGGCCGATAGTTTGGATCTGTCCATCCAAGGTTATGTCGGGCAATGCATCCAATGTGATCGTGGCAGGCTGGCCTTCCTTGATCGTCACCACATCCAATTCGGTCAGGTCGGTGGTCTTTATGAGCCAGCTGGAAAAATCGGCGACCGTCACCGCGATCTCTCCGGCATTGATCGACCCGCCGACCTTTACATTGAGTTTGGCGACCACGCCATCGAATGGTGCGATGACCTCGAACGCGGCTAGCCCTGCATTGGCCGCATTCAGGCGCGCTTCAAGCAGGGCGAATTGATCCGTATCAGGGCCGTCCTTCATGCGGTCATAGGCATGCTGCGCTTCTTCCAACTCAGCCTTTTTCAATGCAAGATCATTCTCTGCTTCTATGATCCAATCCTGGGGCGCGGGCCCTTTGAAATTCTTCGTCTTGGAGCTATATTGATACCCTTTCCAGGTTTGGATCAGGAACAGGCGTGTTTCCGTTTGTGGAACTTTCTTTGAATTTTGTAGGTAGCGCAAATAATCATCCGCTTTGTCGTATGCTTCCTGCGCCTCCTTCAGGTCAATTACGGCCTGGGCCAGATCAGAGCCTGAGGAGTTTAGCAGATCGTCCAACGCCTGCTGTGCGCTGACCAGTTCGAGCTGCGCGGCAGTGTAGGCCGTATCCGATTCGCCGCCCAGGCGGACGAGCGGGTCGCCTTTCCTGATCTTCTGGCCCTCTGCCACCAGGACCTCGCTGACGACGCCACTTGTGTTGAAGGCGATCTGAGCGTCATGTACCGGCTCAACCCGTCCCTCAGCGATCAATGTGTCATCTGCCGCTACGATGGGTATGGGAGTCGCCTCAGTTGGTTGCCCACCGGCCGGGGTGCAGGCGGCAAACAACAGGCCTGCAAGAACGAATAGAGAAGATATCCTGGCGTTCATTTGTGAATCCTTGCCTTTCCCTGATATTGGTTTCTTGGTAGATATGCGACTTGTCATGATATGAGTTGCGGTCAGATTCAGTATACTGAATCGACCAAACTTTTGCAACTGTCAAAAATCATATTCGGCAGATTTACAAGGCTTATCTGAAGCGTGGCATGCCTTCTGGCAGGCAAGCTCAAGGCCTGAACTCGACTTATCCTGTAGTCATCATGCCCGGTCTCCTGGTTTTTCTGTGACCTTTATGCTGGCATCGTTTGCAGGGATCGGCGTCTCAGCCGTCCACGTATTGACGTGGGCCATGATCCCGGACGCGGTGGAGGTGGATGAATTGCAGTCAGGCGCGCGTCACGAAGGCATGTTCTACGCGCTCGTGACGTTGTTCCGCAAGGCAGCCTCTTCGATAGCGATCCCCATGACGGCGCTCGTGCTCGGCTGGAGCGGTTATGTCTCCAACTCGGCGCAACAGGCTGAATCGGCCGTTTGGGCGATCCGGATTTTGATCGGTCCTGTTGCGTCGCTGTTTTTGCTGGGCGGGATCCTGTTTGCGAGATTTTATCCCCTCACTCGCGAAGCGCATGCCGAAACTCGAGAGCAGATCGCGGCACGGCGTGAAGCAGTGGCCGATTAAACGTTCAGCCCGACATAAAAGCCGGGCTGATTTTTTCATTCCTTTCGTCCATCCCAGGTGGACCACTTCCGCTTATCCTTGGCGAGCAATTCATCTGCTGCTTTTGGACCCCATGAGCCGGGTTCGTAAAACGCCGGCGGCTTTTTCTGCGATTCCCATGCTTCCATAACGGGATCGATCAATGCCCACGCGGTCTCGACCTCGTCGGCGCGCGTGAATAGGGACGCGTCACCGTTCAAGGCATCAAGCAGCAGGCGTTCATAGGCGTCCGGAAGATTGGTCTTACCAAAAGAGTCCTCATAATGGAATTCCATATCCACGGAACGCATCTTTGCAACAGTATCCGGGACTTTCGCTTCAAAGCGCCAGTGTATACCTTCATCTGGTTGAAGGTACAGCACAAGCATGTTTGGAGTGAGATCACCCTCAGTAGAGGGAAAAAGCAAGTGCGGGGGCTTTTTGAATTCGATTGTGATCTGCGACAACTTTTCTTTCAAACATTTTCCTGAACGCAAATAGAATGGCACGCCCTGCCAGCGCCAGTTATCGATTTGCAGTTTGAGTGTCGCATACGTAGGTGTCCTTGAATCTGGTTTTACGCCTTCTTCGTCGCGATATCCTTTATATTGGCCAAGGACAGTTCTACGTGAGACGCCTTCCTTTTTTATTGGCTGGATGGAACTCAATACTTTGACCTTTTCGTTGCGCAGTGCGGTGGCCTCGAAGGATACCGGTGGCTCCATCCCCACAAGAGCAACCAGCTGGAGCAGGTGATTTTGGAACATGTCACGCAGGACACCAACCCCATCATAAAACCGGGCGCGGTGCTCCACACCAACCTGTTCTGCTACCGTGATCTCCACATGGTCGATATAGTTTCTATTCCACAGCGGCTCAAAGATTGTGTTTGCAAATCTGGTGATCAGGATGTTCTGTACGGTCTCTTTCCCAAGATAATGGTCAATGCGATAGATTTGTTTTTCATTCAGTCCTTTATGAATTTGCTCATTCAACTGGCGTGCAGACTCAAGATCTGTACCAAAGGGTTTTTCGATGACAACGCGCCGCCAGCCATTGTTCTCAGCGAGCTGGTATGTCAGCCCAAGCAGGTCAATGATATTCGGAAAGACCCCGGGCGGCGTGGCCATGTAGTACATTCGATTGCCTGAACTCTTCTCCCAGTTCTTTAGAAAAATCCCGAGCTTCTTGAAATCCGCAAGATCGGTATAACGGCCCTGCTGGTAGGCAAGGTTAGAAGCAAAGCTGTTCCATTCTTCAGCGGTGTACTCAAAAGATGC
>DATDRD010000484.1:0-7645 GCA_035291925.1 Anaerolineales bacterium | reverse complement strand
GCCATGTCCGCTCACATCAGCAATCACCAGTCCATGGGTTCCATCACGGAATTGAAAGAAGTCAAAGTAATCGCCGCCAATGATCTCAGAAGGACGATTGAAAGCAGCCAGTTCCACCCCTCTTATATTGGGGACGCGTTGTGGCAATAAAGCGCGCTGGACGACTTGTGAAAGTTCAAGCTCACTTTCGAGTTGACGCAGTTCTTCCTCAGTGAAGTGACCCAGACACACGCTGGCAGTATAGTCCATCTGCAAGAGCTGACTATCCACGGGCTCATGACAGATCACACAAATACCCAGGGTGTTATCTTCGATTTTCTCCAGGCTTGTCTCGATGACCTCCAGATGAGCGTGAACGCCACGCTCGTCCTCACACAAGCAGATTTCCTTCTCGGCATCCGGTGCCGTCTCCAGGAACTCAGTCAGGTTTTGGCGCTTTTCGTCCAAACTCTCTTGAATGCGCGGATACAAATCAACTGCCATAGTACGCTCCCATCAAAGTAAACTCATCAAAAGTAGAACATTTGTTTAGTCTAGACTCGACCAACCCGCTAATTCTTACATAAGTTGTGTTACGAAGCAAGTCTCCAGTTCTGGTATAGCCCGAGTCTGCCGCCAGCGCCATCCGAATAAAACGTATCGGTGACATGAAAGCCGCTGGCTCTGGCAAGTTCATCCAGTTCCTGCTCACTAAAATGATGCACGTAACGCAGACCGTTGCCTCCATTTCGCCAATCGAGCAGATAATCCCCCGCATCCACCGCGGACGAGGGAATTTCCGCGGCTTCCCAGGGCTGGATTCTCGCTTTGAGCTTTTCGCTGTTCAAGAACTGCCAGTGGGAGTGGATAAAGAGTCCATCATCCTTTAGCAATCGGCGGACTATACGCAAGATATTCACCCGAAGCTCATGGGATGGTATGTGATGTAAAGTAGCAAAACAAAGCACAATATCAAACATGTCATTGCCAGGAGGGCTGGTGGTCGAGTAGCGCTCTTTGCGTATCGAGACCCGGCCCGACAAAGCAATCTCAGGCGAATGAGGGGATTGCTTCGTCGTGGCGCCTTTTGCGCCACTCCTCGCAATGACATCTAGCAAGGAGGGGGAAGCCAAATCCGCCTGCACGAATCTGGCAGAAAAATGTCGCCACGGCGCCACGGCGACGCCCTCGGGTGGAAGTTCCGCATCCCGGAGCAGGGGCCGGCTGAAGTCTACGCCCAGATATGAGCCGCGCTGGCCGCGTTTCGCCAGTTCGCGCGCCAGTTCGCCGTTCCCACAGCCCAGATCCAATATGGATTCGTCCCCATTGAGCATTCCGAGCACGCGGCGGACTCCAGGCTGAATCCGCTGGCGCGTCGCGGAGAAGGAACTACCAAAACGATCGTAAAAATCGCGATTGAGTTCTATCAAGCGCGCGGCCGTGCTCGAATCCATGCTGTGATTATAACGGGTATAATCTTCCCATGTTTACAGCAAGTGAGATCGAACACCTTCCGGAAGAAAATGATCTGTTATCGCATCCATTGAAAGTGAAGGAAAAGTAATGCAAACAGAAAGACAGGAGCGCTGGCGCGAGACTCACCTCCTCACACCCGATAAAAAAGATCTGGCGCGCCTTGTGCTGGATGAAATCCGACGCGGGCGTGATGTGACAAAGACTCTCCGCAGTCATCCGCTCCACGCGGGAGGTTATCTCAACAAATCCATGCTTGTGGCGATCTACAATGAGATGGTCGCGGCGGGAGAGATCACGGAGGAGGCCCGCCTGCTCGAACGGATTCGGCTTAAGCCAATGCGCACACTTTCAGGCGTGACGACGGTCACGGTGCTGACCAAGCCGTATCCGTGTCCCGGTAAATGTATCTTCTGCCCCACCGATGTGCGCATGCCCAAATCCTACCTGCCCGACGAACCGGGCGCGATGCGCGGGCTGGAGCATGAATTCGATCCGTACGCGCAAGTCCGTTCGCGTATCGAACAACTAAAGTCCGTAGGACATCCCACTGATAAGATCGAGTTATTGATACTTGGAGGGACCTGGTCCGCCTACAAGCGCGATTATCAGGAATGGTTCGTCAAGAGATGCTTTGATGCGATGAATGCCCCCCTCACCCGTCCTCCGGACACCCGCTCCCAGTGGGAGAGGGACAGGGGTGAGGGAGAAAACATCAACCTTGCAGGAACTCATTCAATCAATGAATCCACCCACCACCGCAATGTGGGCCTTGTCATTGAAACGCGGCCAGATGAGATCAACCCGGATGAATTGCGCTGGCTTCGTCATCTCGGCGTGACCAAAGTGCAGATGGGCGCGCAAAGCCTGGACGACCACATTCTTGAGATCAACAAGCGCGGGCATGACGTGCAATGTACGCGGCGCGCAACTGCCCTGCTGCGCGCCGCGGGGTTCAAGATCGTGTTGCACTGGATGCCAAACCTGCTCGGCGCAACCCCGGAATCAGACCGCGAAGATTTCGCAAAACTTTGGACCGACTTCTGCCCCGATGAAATAAAAATTTACCCCAACCAACTGCTTGCGAATGCGGAGCTGTACGAATACTGGCAGCGCGGCGAATTCAAACCCTACACAACACAGGAGCTGATAGACCTGATTGCCGATATCAAGCCGGCGATTCCGCGCTATTGCCGCGTGAACAGGGTCATCCGGGATATTCCATCTACAAACGTCGTTGAAGGGAACCGGCGCACCAGCCTGCGGCAGGATGTGCACGCTGAGATGGAACGACGCGGCACGCATTGCGATTGTATCCGTTGCCGCGAAGTGCGCGGGAAGCCTGTGGATCCGGAGTCACTGAAGCTTGATGACAAGGTCTATCCAGCAGGCGCAGCGCAGGAACATTTCATTTCGTATGTCACAGCGGATGACAGGCTGGCCGGCTTTATTCGTTTGTCCCTGCCGGGCAAAGACTCTCCTCGAACAGGCATGTCCGATCTGGATGAGGCGGCGTTGATCCGGGAGGTGCACGTCCATGGGCAGTCCCTGCCCGTGGGTGCGGAAAAAGAGGGTGCAGCGCAACACGCGGGATTGGGAACGCGCCTGCTCGAAGAGGCAGAGTCGGTCGCGAAGGCGAACGGATTCAAGCGGATGGCTGTCATTTCGGCCGTGGGTACGCGGGGATATTATCTCGAGCGCGGTTTCGAACGCGGAGAATTCTATCTCACGAAAACGCTCGTTTAGCGGCATCAACTTTCGGCGGCGCGTAAAGCTGGATTTCATCCGTGATCAATGAATTAGAGTTATGTTAATCATTCAATTGGATGCTTGACTAGCATACGGCGCGGTGTAACAATACTATCATGGACTACAAAGACTACTACAAAATCCTGGGTGTGGATCGCAAAGCCAGCGAAGGTGATATACGCAAGGCATATCGCAAGCTTGCGATGCAATACCATCCTGACCGCAACCCGGGGGATAAACAGTCCGAGGAACGCTTTAAAGAAATCAACGAAGCCTATCAGGTGTTGAGCGATCCCAAAAAACGCGGCCATTACGACAGGCTTGGAAGCGACTACTCGAACTGGCAGAGACGCGGCGCGCCCGGCGACTTCAACTGGGATCAATATGGCGGCTACCCTGGCGGTACGCGCGTTGACTTCGGCGATATGGACGATGTGTTCTCGGATTTCTTCCGCACCATTTTTGGCATAAGAGGCGAAGAGCCCAGATCAAGACGTCCACAGACACAAGGATATCAGCAGGAACTTCAGGTCAGCCTTGAAGAGGCTTACAACGGAACGACGCGCCTCATTCAAAGTGACGGCAAACAGAAACAAGTCCGCATTCCGGCCGGTGTTCGCACGGGTTCAAAAGTACGCGTGGCAGGAGCGGGACCAAACGGCCTGGATCTGTATTTGATCGTTGATGTGCAGGACGACCAACGATTTGAACGACACGGCAACGACCTGCATACGACAGCGACAGTCAGCGTATTTACAGCCATTCTCGGCGGCGAAGCGGATGTGGAGACCCTGAACGGCAAAGTAAAACTCAATATCCCCGCGGGCACCCAGCCTGAACAGGTCTTCCGCTTAAGTGGACGCGGCATGCCGCATGTCAGGAACCCAAATGAAAAAGGCGATCTTTACGTGCGCCTAAAAGTACAAATTCCCAAATATCTTTCAGCCAAACAACGTGAATTATTGGATGAAGCCTCGCGGCTTAAATTTTAGGAAGGAAAAAATGAAACGTGTTTTACTAGTTATATCAGTTTTGGTGATCTCAGCGATGGCCTGCCAGATAACGGGACTCCCGCCTCTTTCCCAGCCGACACCTGATCTGAACGTCCAAACGAATCCTCCCCTCCTGCCCACTCCGCTCGATCCCGCCGAACAGGGCAGCACCCTTGAAGCACTTTACCAGCAAGTGCTCCCGGGTGTTGTTGCCATTCGTTCCGGCAGCAGCCTGGGATCAGGCTTTGTCTTTGACAGCGAAGGTCATGTGATCACCAATCAGCATGTCATTGAGGGCTCAAGCGAAGTGGAGGTGGACTTTTCATCTGGCTTCAAGGCATTTGGCACTGTCATCGGTTCGGATATAGATGCAGATGTGGCAGTCATCAAAGTAGATGCACCTCCTGAGGAGATTCACCCATTGGCGATCGGCGATTCGAGCACTCTTGGCGTGGGGGAACAGGTGGTTGCCATTGGCAATCCATTTGGGTTGAGTGGCACGATGACCCTGGGTATTGTCTCTGGCCTGGGACGAACCCAGGTTGCCCACGTTTCGCCGGAAGGAGGCCATTTCAGCACAGCCGATATCATTCAGACCGATGCGGCGATCAATCCGGGCAATTCGGGCGGTCCGCTTTTCAATTTGAATGGCGAAGTGGTGGGCATCAATCAGTCCATAAGGACCGATGATTTTAATGGGGCGACGGGGAATGCCGTTAACTCAGGCGTGGGATTCTCCATCTCGATCAATCTGGTAAAACGCATCGTTCCGTTCCTGATCCGCGACGGAAAATATGAATATCCTTACCTGGGCATTTCTTCTTCCAGTGACCTTGGGCTTGCAGAAATTGAGGCGCTTGGTTTGAATACGTATACGGGCGCTTATGTGACCAGTGTAACTCCGGGAGGTCCCGCCGATCAAGCCGGCATCCGGGCTGGAGATACGCCTACAAGCATCCCAATCAACGCGGGCGGCGATATTATTACCGCATTTGATGGGAAACCTGTTCACACCTTTGATCAATTGCTAAGTTATCTTACGTTAACCAAATCCCCCGGTGACAAAGTGGTGCTGACCATCCTGCGTGACGGGCAGCCCAGGGATATCACCGTTACACTGGGGACGCGCCCTTAACCGGTTCGGGCGACAGTTGAATTGTCGCCCGAACATTTGATTAACCAAATCTTTCTTCGCGCCATACATCCGCGCGGTTATGGTAGCCAGCCTGCTCCCAGAAACCACGACGGTCGCGCGTCATGAATTCCAGAGAACGAAGCCATTTTGCGCCCTTCCAAAGATAAGGTGTTTCCAGTTTGGCGCGGCCGGGGATAAATCCCACCACGCCGCGCAGTGGATAACCATGATCCGATGAGATGGGCTCGCCATTGAAATGCGTGGCAAGCAGGAAATTATCCTGTAAAACAACTTCGAGCGGCAGGTTTACGGTGAAACCATATTCGGCGTGTTGCATCACATGCGTGGAGTCAGGCTTGATTTTGAAGAGACCGTTTTCCGCCATTGTTTTGGCTGAGACACCTTCCCACACGGTATCGAACTTGCTCCAGCGAGTCACGCAGTGGATGTCCATCTGAATTTTCGTGCGAGGCAGCTGGTTGAATTCATCCCATGTCCAGCGTTTTTCCTCCTCCACTTGTCCCCATACACGGAAATCCCATGTAGCAGGGTTAAAATGCGGTACGGGGCCGTAATGCAGAACCGGGAATTTGAGTGTAAGCGCCTGCCCGGGTGGAAGACGGCCTTCCTTTCCAACCCGCTCCTCCTCCTTCCGGCGATCAGGACCTTCAAATGATGAAAACATGGAAATCTCCTCTCTAAAACTATATCAATAACAATACAAAGTAGACTCGGTAGCCGCAGATTTTGTTACATTTGCCTTGTTAGAGATTTATCGGAACAAAATCCTCCTATTCAAAGATCAAGGTTGGAATTTTGTGCTGTTTGCCTCGATCAACGCTCTGGACAATAGCAAAGGTTTATAATACTATTAAAGCGGGTTCATTTTTCATGCCATTTCGAAACCTGTATGCATTCATTGGCGTCTTGTATAAAGTGAAGGAAAGTAAAAGCGAGGACCTCTTATGAAAGAGGGAGTCGCTCTACTTAAAGCCGCTCAGAAGCTGGACGAGGAAGCGCTTACTGCCATCTTCGATCAGTTCGCGCCCGCTATTTACAAATATACTCTGCGGCTGAGTCACGATCCGATTGTGGCGGATAACATTGTCGGTGACGTATTCTCGCAGCTTCTGGAACAGTTTGCAGCCGGTAAAGGCCCACGCACAAATCTGCGATCGTATCTTTATCAAACCGCCTACCATCTTGTCGTTGACCGTTCGCGCGATAACCAGCACAACGCTCCGCTGGAAGTAGCCGTAGGCACTTACGAGAAAGGACAATTTTCACCCACTCAAACTCAGATTGAGGAGCGCGTGATGATGGATGCGCTCATTTCGGCCATGAATACAGAGTTGACAGAAGACCAGCGTCATGTAATTATCCTGCGCTTTCTGGAGGATTTCAGCCTGAAAGAGACCGCTGAAATCATCGGCAAAGAGGTAAACAACATAAAAGTGATCCAGAACCGCGGGATCGCCAAGTTGAGAAAGGTTCTCGGTCTGCAACTTGGAGAGAGCTGGTGAAGAATCGACGTGGAAAACAATTCCAACGATCAAAAGGTCATTGACTTATTGTCAAAGTTGAAAGACGACAATAACGTCTATCCTCTTGATTTGCTGGAATCGCGTCGTCAAGAATATCTGCAACGGGCTGCACAAGTAGGTCTGGGTATAGGAACTGGCACAGGACTTAAGAACACGCTCAGAGGGAGGTGGCCGGGGTTCCCTCCGGCTGCAGGCACCTGGCTGGAGGTTGCCCTGGTCGTGGCTATTGTTGCCGAAGCCGGTGCGGCAGCTTACTTTTATCGACACAAACTGGCCGATTTATTGGAAACGGTCTTAGCAACACCTGGTGTACAGGAAGTGACTCCTCCGCCGGTAATTACATCCTCATTGCCTGTCACTGAAATATCTGTAGCACCCACAGCAACTGTGACCGGAACACCTACGGCTACCGGCACGCCAATTCCGGTCGTTATTGATGGAACCAACAGTAATGGCAATACTCCCGGTGGCAATGATATTAATAACAATGAGGGAAATAATCCAGCCGCCTCCACGCCAGATCCTAACGGAAATAATGGCAATCATTTCGGCCAGACGAAACAGCCACCAAAAGCAACCAAAGAGCCAAAGGATACGAAGGTTCCCAACGACGAGGGTTCCAGGATCAAGATTCCCAAAAATAAGTGAATTTGAGTGGCAAAAAACGCGAGGCACTCCCCTGCGTTTTTCATTTTAAGTAAGTCGCCATGATCTATTTATATTTTGCTAATATTCCCGTGCTACGATTGCATTTGTTTAGCAATCCCATTCAG
>DATDRD010000483.1:0-2895 GCA_035291925.1 Anaerolineales bacterium | reverse complement strand
CCCGTACCGATAAACTTGATCGGCACGCCCGTCACCGAACGGATCGAGATCGCCGCGCCGCCGCGCGAGTCGCCGTCCATCTTCGTCATCATCAAACCGGTAATGGATACATTATCACGGAAACCCTGTGCGATGTTCAACGCTTCCTGACCGATCATGGAATCGACCACGAGCAGAATTTCCACAGGCGGGACTTTCGCCACGATGGACTTTAACTCGTTCATCAGCTCCGCATCCAACTGCGACCGGCCGGCTGTATCCACGATCACGACGCCGAATCCACCCTTTTCGGCTTTTTCGAACGCGCGCCCGATGAGTTCAGGCGGCTTGACGTTCAAGTCCGACTCAACAGGCACATCGATCCGCTCGCCGAGTTGCTGCAACTGCTGAACCGCCGCGGGCCGATACGGGTCCCCAGCGACAAGCATCACCCGCTCCCCTTTCGAGCGGAGCAGGCGCGCCAGCTTGCTTGCGCCTGTTGTTTTACCGGAGCCCTGCAAACCCACCATCATGATCATACGCGGCTTCGGACCGGTCAGATTCAATGGAGCAGGCTCACCCAATGTTTCAATCAATTCATCATTGACGATCTTAATGATCTGCTGGCCGGGATTCAACGCCTTGGATACCTCCGCACCGACCGCGCGTTCGCGCACGCGCGCAATGAATGTTTTGACAACGCTAAAGTGTACATCCGCTTCGAGCAGGGCAAGGCGTACTTCGCGCATCGCCGCGTCCACGTCCGCTTCGGAGAGTTTGCCGCGCTTGCGGAGTTGATCGAATACTTGATTAAGTCGTGAGGTGAGGTTTTCAAACATAAGAATATTATTCCGTCATTGCGAGGGCGTTAGCCCGAAGCAATCTCCAACTCGACGAGGAGATTGCCACGTCGCCGCTACGCGGCTCCTCGCAATGACAGATGGTGAGTGTAGGCGGGCATTGTAGTGCGGAAGCAGGTTGAGGTCAAGAGACGCTTCGTCTCCGTTTCACTCCGCTCACACACGTGCCCTGGCGGGCAGTGCCAGGGTCGTCCCGACACTTGCACCAGCACGCAAGTGTAGGTGTGTTCTTCGGGAGCGCGAGGGGCGTTGCTTGACAATCCCTTTGTCACCTAGTAAAATCACGAACGCTTAACAACAGAATATCCGGCCGAGATAGCTCAGTTGGTAGAGCACGCGACTGAAAATCGCGGTGTCCACAGTTCGATTCTGTGTCTCGGCACTCTCGGCTGAAAGTTGAGCCAGGAAATGCGGGCGTAGTACAGTGGTAGTACGTCTCCTTGCCAAGGAGAAGGTCGTGGGTTCGAATCCCATCGCCCGCTCAGTAGTTTAAAAGTACGGCGTCGTGGCCAAGTGGTAAGGCAAGGGTCTGCAAAACCCTCATCACGGGTTCGAATCCCGTCGACGCCTCTTGCGAATTTGGGAGGCTTCGACGACTTCGGTCAATATAAGGTCTAAATTTCGATTGACGCCACCGGGCGTCTTTTTGTTTGAGTTAACAGTTTTATTATTTCATTGTTGCTTTGAGCCCAACCTTTGTTATATAATGGCTTCACACTTCGTCTTGATATTATGAGTTTATTACCTGATCCTTACCGTATCCTTGGACCGACTTCATGAAGATCTTATACGTCGAAGATGAAATAGCCCATGTGGAATTGGCACAACGAACTCTGGATGATAATTTCCACGAAAAATTCATTCTATATCACCGGGAATCACTCCGGAGCGCGCTGGAGTTCCTTGAAACAGAACCAGACATCGATGTGGTTCTAACCGATTTGCGTCTGCCAGACGGCTCAGGGCTGGATCTATTAATGAGGATAAGAGAACGGCGATCTCCGCCAGCGGTTATCCTCATTACCGGACAGGGGGACCAGCAAATCGCCGTCGCCGCGCTCCAGGCAGGCGCAGCTGATTACCTTGTAAAACAAAGCGATTATTTACATCGATTGCCGGTTGTGATAGGCAATGCGGTCGCCCAGAACCGGTTGTTGCGCGAGCAAGCGGCTTTACGCCGGGCAGAGATCAGGTATCAGTCTCTTGTCGAACAAACCCCAGCCGTCGTTTTTCTGGACGCGGCGGATGATACAGGAACCACACTTTATATCAGCCCAGGCGTGGAGGAATTGACAGGATATACGCCGGATGAATGGCGTGCAGATTTGAATATATGGATTAAATCCATACATCCTGAGGATCAGGGACGGATCGCTGAGAGGGATCAAAGAACACATGAGAGCGGAGAGCGTTTTCAAGAGGAATACCGGTTCATAAGACGGGATGGGCGTGTGATCTGGATCAAGGAAGATACAAATCTCATTCGCGACAGGGATGGGAACCGGCTTTACTGGCAGGGTCTCCTGCTCGATATCACCAAGGAAAAAGAAAATGAGGCCGCTCTGCAGAGACAACTGGAAGAACTGGCAGTTTTGCATTCCACATCTCTAGCGGCGTCTACTGCGATAAACGTGGACGACTTGATCGATCAGGTTACGGATGTCATCGGCAATACACTGTATCCCAGCAATTGCGGAGTTCTCCTGGTTGACAGAGCCACCCGGACGCTTAAGCCCCACCCATCGTATCGAGGTACCAGCGACGTAAATCTTTCACAACCATTGCCAATGTCCCAGGGAATTACAGGCAGAGTTGCCGCAACGGGAAAGTCGGCTTGTGTGGGAGATGTGACGAAGGATTCTTCATACTTTGAGGTGACCGCGGGCGTCCAGGCCGAGCTATGCGTACCAATCATTTCACGCGGTCAGGTCCTCGGCGTGATAAATACCGAGAGCAAAGTGCGCAACGCATTTTCGGAAAAAGATGAGCAGCTTCTGATCACTATCGCAAACACACTCGCGACCGCGATCGATAAATTAAGCTCATTTGAGGAGGA
>DATDRD010000482.1:0-3120 GCA_035291925.1 Anaerolineales bacterium | reverse complement strand
ATGGAATCAATCCTCCTCATTATTCTTATCGGTCTCGCGGGCGGCGTTGCGGTTGGGATACAGAGTCCCCTTGCCAGCATGATCAGCCAGCGGCTTGGACTCTTCGAGAGCGTACTCATCGTCCACCTGGGCGGCGCGGTTTTAGCATTGATTCCGCTTTTGATCTACGGGGGTGGAAAACTCGGTCAGTGGCGCAGCCTGCCCTGGTATACGCTCGCCGCGGGAGTCTTTGGCCTTATCGTGATCGGCGCGATCAGTTATATGATCCCGCGCGTTGGGGTCGCGGCATCTATTACGACAATTGTCGCAGGTCAGCTTTTGGTGGGGACGATTCTCGACCACTTCGGTCTGCTGGGCGCAGTGGAAAAGCCACTGGATCCAGCAAGAGTCATCGGGTTGGTTGTCGTATTGGCGGGAGTCTGGCTGACGGTGAAGTAAAGTCCGCGACGGATTGAGGCTCGGAGCATCCTTATGATTCGAAAGCTGAAATCCGGGAAATATCATCTGTGCTCGAAAAAGAAAGACCCCAGGACAGGCAAGCGCAAAATCTTGGCACGTTCGATACGCGTGAAGAAGCTCTAAAACACGAGAAGCAAGTCCAGTACTTCAAGCGCCGCTGAGTGTATGATACGTGAAGATCTTAACCACCTGGAGTACGAGAGCCTGTTTTGAAGACAAAAGGGGAAACGATTGTGCCCAGTGTCATTAAGAAACTCAGTCTTTTTTGACAATGTATTCATGGATCCTAATGTTATCCCTGCGCAAAGCGCGGGCAGGATAGCAGATATCCATTCAAGGCGTTTCCTTTCCTGCTCAATATATTACACTTGACCTCTTGCATAAGTGGGCACAATACAGCCACAGAGCACACAGAGACCTTTGAGAAACAGCCCTTAAAAACACTTTTTCTCTGCGATCTCTGTGGCAAAAAGGACTTTCGCAAGAGGTCTACTATTTCCATAGGTATAAGAGAGATTTCCTGGCTAATCCCCTTTTGGCTGACGGTACGCCACAGCCGAATAAAACTCACGCAGGAATCTCGAAGGCAGTGTCGCCAGCAAGCGCGGCTCGCTGAATCCGGCGCGCGGGGCCAGGCCGCAATAGGTTTCGAAGGACAGCGGATACGGCACCCACGGATTCCCCGAGTCCGCGTTATATTCGACGAGGAGGAGTGCGCCGTTGAGTTTCAAAAATGATTGTACGTGTCGCAACAGCTTTATCTTATCCTTGAAATAATGCAGTGAATTCGCCATCACAATACCGTCAAGGGGAGGCAGGGAAAGCGCGCCCGTGAAGTCCGCGCGGACGAGGTGCAGGTTCTGTGAAGTTCCAAAGTGTTCACGATGAGATCTCTCCAATCTGCCAAGCCCGGCGCGGTCTTTGTCAATCGCGTAGATTTCGGCGCCCAGCCCAATCAGATCACTCAAAGCAAGTGTGAACGCGCCCGATCCCGCGCCAAAGTCTGCCCATATGCCGCCACGGGGGAGATCAGCCGGTTTAAGTAGGTTAACATGATCGGTATGATCCATATTATCTCTGGCAGGATTCTATCAGGAGACAACAAAATGTGAGATATTGAAATTGCGGCCGTTGATTTCGAGGGTGATTAGTTCTATACTGTGAACAGGAATCCCTGATGAAAATACTTGTATTTACGGAAGGCACAATTTTCAGCCACGGCGATTGGCTTGCTTTTCCGAGAGAAGAAATTGTCAGGCGGGTAAAAGAAGGTGAAAGACCTGACTATTCAGGAACTGTCCCTATTGGCGGGGCCGCCAGGAAATTGCAGGCATGGAACCGGGCGGGGGCAGAAATTGTATATTTGACTTCGCGCCGTGAACCTGCTCAAGTCGAAGAAGTCAGGAAGATTCTCCAGCAGTACGGTTTTCCAATGGGACCGGTGTTCTTCCGTCAGGCCGGCGAAGAATATAAGGATGTAGCCGAGAGAGTTATGCCAGATGTGATTGTGGAAGATGACTGCGAGAGTATCGGCGGCGAGATAGAGATGACATACCCGCACATCAAACCAGATGCAAAAGCCAGGATAAGGCCAATTGTGGTGAAGGAATTTGGCGGGATCGACCACCTCCCCGACGATATCGTTTCATTTTCCACCTGAACCAGACATCACGTTAACTATTACGCTGGAAGATTCTTTGCCTATGCTATACTCGCGGACCATGAATGTGCTGCGTTCTTTGAAACATCGTCCATTCGCCTTGCTATCGACAGGGCAAACAACTTCGCGGCTTGGCCATAGTTTGTATCGCATTGCGCTGGCGTTGGGCTCATTCGTTTTATTGCCGATCGGGTTTAGCCTTTCAGGCTGGGCTACAGATCTGTTTGGCGCACCGACTGTATTTTTGATCGGTGGGCTGGGCACAATGGCATTGGCCTCGCTTGGTTTATTTCATCCTGCAATTCGCGCCCTGGATTGAACCATGAATATTCTTTTATCTTTTCTTTTCCCTGTGCTTGGTTATCTCTCAGGCTCGCTTCCATTTTCCATCTGGGTGACGCGCTATGCAAAAAATGTGGATGTGCGCGACGCAGGCTCAGGCCATGCGACGACGACCAACACAATCCGGCAGGCAGGCTTCGGCTGGGGCGCGCTGGTGGGATTCCTTGATCTTGCCAAAGGATTTATCCCGATATATCTTGCAAACCAATATTCGAGTGAAACATGGGTTGTCGCCCTCACGGCCGCGCTGGCAGTTGCAGGGCATTGCTGGCCGGTCTTCGCGCAATTCCGCGGCGGAATGGGGCTGGCAACTTTTGGCGGCGCGCTTCTCGCAGTCCATTGGTTTTCATTTGTCATTGGTTTGGGATTGTTATTGGCACTCACACTGTTCATGCGTCATGGCGCGCGCGCCAGCGTGTTCACCGGTATTTTCATGGCGCCCATGTTCTGGCTGTTCAATCTGCGTGGCATGGAATTCTGGATTGCCCTTGCATGCGGTATCGTCATCGCCTATCGATTCCTCATTGACTGGAATCGCAAATACCGCGAACTCTGGCTGGATCGGGAGAGGCCAAAACAATGAAACTGGGCATTGTTACCGATTCAACCTCAGATATTCCGAACTACCTGATCGAGCAACATGAGCTCGAAGTGATTCC
>DATDRD010000481.1:0-4499 GCA_035291925.1 Anaerolineales bacterium | reverse complement strand
ATCAAATTCATCGGCGCGCTGGACCTGACCGGATCCTATGGTATAGAGGTCGAATTTGTCCGCCAATGTCAAGGGGACAATGTCCGTATGCTGGTGGATTTATCCGAAGTAGAATACATCTCCTCCATTGGGGTTCACATGCTAGTCAATGCAGCCAATTCGATTGCCCGCCGCGGCGGGAAAATAGCCCTGCTCAATCCCCAGCGAGATGTTATGGATGTGCTGGAAATGATTGGCATTCCCCAGATCATCCCGATTTATTCTGATCTTGAGTCCGCGAAAGCGGGATTGTTGGCGACGTAGGCAGCAGGCAAGCGCAACACCATTGTTGACGTTGCGCTGGCTGCCAACGCCCAGACAGGTGAATTCTCGATCCTGATTGCGGCATTGCACGCTGCTGATCCGGCCGTCATCGAGAAACTTAGTGGCAAGGGAAAGTTCACCGTCTTCGCCCCCACTGATGCGGCCTTTGTCTCGCTCCTGGATGAGCTTGGCCTGACAGCCGAACAACTTTTAAGCAACAAGGCCCTGGTCACAAGGGTCCTCCTCTATCATGTCGCCCGCGGCAATAGAGACTCTGAGGACGTGCTTGAGAGCAAACGTATCCGCACACTACGTGGATTCCTGTTCCAGGATAACGGCGTTCTGACCGACGCGAACGGCCGCACAGCCAACATTATTGCTGTGGATATCAAAGCCAGCAATGGAATCATCCACGTGATTGACCGCGTCGTTCTGCCAAATCTGAACCCTGAATCTGACGACGATAATGATAACGATGACGATGATGATTGACCGCGTTGTTCTGGCAAAATAGACACCTACGTCAATAGCGTTTTAGAAAGATTAGATTTCGGGTTACGAAATACACCCCGGCATAATTTACTGGGGTGTATTTATTTCTTGCGTCATGCGGACAGACACCCCTTCGCGACACTTGCGCCGCGCAGAACCCCAGCGCCCGGGGCTCTGTAGAGATATTGCTCAGGGGCCTCAAGCAATGTTAGGAACTGGATCCAACTCCCGGCACACTTCGTTTTTCAACCTTTTTGCTCGTCGCCTAAGGTACGTAATAGGTGACGATCAACTGCGGCAGATTGGCACTCGTCGAATTGCCGGAGAAGAACTTGATGTAATCTGCACCCAGATCATCGTTGTCATCCTTGCTGAAGAGCAGGCGGAACTGGGTTGTACCGAACTTGCTGATAAAGAGCAGGTTGGTATTGCTCAATTGGGCGCTGTACCAGCTGAACGTGAGTCCAGCCACCTGATCCCGAAGCGCACCGGGACTGGCTGCCGCGGAAAAGTCTGCGGCTTGCAGTGCATTGCTGGTGCTGAACGGGCCATTACGGATTTCCAATAACAGAGCCCCATGTGTCCCGAACGGATCGGCTCCAACCACACCCTGCCTCTTGATCTTCAACTGGGCGGAGATGATCACGGCATTATCCGGGAGGGAATTCGTATTGAATGAAAGAATGGATCGATACTGCCTGTCTCTCGGATCGTCGCCCAGGTTGAAAGTAGTGGCGTTTCTATCGAGCGTGGCTCCCACGTTGGTGTTCTCACCTGATTCCAGCACCCAACCGTCATACGCTCCGTTGGACCAGAAGGTTTCGGTAACGGTAGTGAGCTTGTTTATTGTATAGACCTCGCCTCCCGTGAAGTCCCCATTACCTGCCCCTGCTCCACCCAGCGGTTGACCTCCAGAATCCATAATACTGTCATTATCAATCACATCAAGTCGGATGGTCCCATTGCCAGAACCAGTATTAACGCTAATCGTGTACGTCGTCCCAGAAACAGGGCTTACGCTTGCGATGGACGCGCCTGTGATGCCTGGGCTGGTAGTGAGTCCAAAGTCATTGAACGGCGGGAGGATATCGACACCCGCCACGGATTCCGAGAAGGTAACCGTGAAATTCACACTGGCAGCGTTGGTGGGATTCGTATCGGCGCGCGCACTCGCTGAAACCGTCGGGGATGGATCAAACGCAAATTCGTACGCGCCGACATCCGGTGCGTTGCCTGTGAAACCGTCATTGATGCCGGGGATAACGACGCCCCGATCTATGTTTGGGCTTGATGAAAGAAGCGTGAAATCGCCGCCACTCGGATTGGTCAATCCGGGGGAATCTTCATATCCGTTGCATTCAAGGCCGGTCGCCGCGCACAACTCTGCGATGGTGCTATAGTCTGCGTTCTCCCACTTGAAGTGGGGACCGCTTAATCCACGTGTGGTGTACCAGTTGTCATTGTTCCAGTCGTTCCCTGTCGAACCGGTGGGGACCTCTTCGAAAGCATATCCATTGCCGTGGAAAATGTTGTTGCGCATCACCGCGTTATGTACGGGGCTGATCATGCCCATCGCATTCGGATTGTTCGCATTTGTCCAAGCTGTATTGTGATAGATCAGCACCACACCATCAGAATTTCTGTCCCATTTGATGCTGCTGCCAGTGTAGTTTGTGAACGACGAGCGCAATACCCAGGTGGGACCTTGAGTGATCGGGGCCAGGGAGATACCGACCAACATTGTATCAATGGTGTTGTTCCGAAATCGCTGGTTGATGCAGGCGCCTTCCGGCTCCAGCCCATCGTCGCTGATGTGATGGATATGGTTGTTGTAGATGTCGGCATCAAACGCCACAGCAGGATTCTCCAGGGCGCCCGAGGAGCCGGTGTAGATGCCATTGAAGTAATTGTGCACCTCGTTGCCGCGCACTATCGCCCCAATGTGACCTCTGACGATGATCCCGGTGCCTTCCATCGAACTGCCTTTGACTGCTCTCCAGGGCCATTCGCTCGCCGTCGGATCGTAGATTTCGTTATGCTCGATTCGAGTGTCGTTGCCCTGGGTCTCGCTGCCAGTCCAGTTGATGAAGACGCCCAATTGCATGTTATGAATCCTGTTCTTGCGGACCACCACATGAGAGGCATTTATCGTACACACGCCGCACCCATTCGTTTGCGTTCCATAGAACCGTATCTCAAATCCCTCGATCCAGAGCCAATCTCGAACAGCCGCGTCGAAGGCATGGTTGAGACGAGGCACCTGCCAGGTGTGGCTGGAAGGATTATCCAGGCTGCGCACATAGAGTCTCAAGGTACTCGGCTCAAAGTACCAGCCCTCGTTCATCGGTACTCCGTTGTGCCCGCGACTCTGCATCAGCCCTGAACGATCGTCGTACATGTAGAAGCGTTTCCCGTCACGCGCCAGATACTTAATGGATGCACCGATTTTCGTGAACCATACATGTGAGGTCGAGTAAGGCGTCCAAATGTCCCCGGTGAGAGTCTCTGCGCCGTCCAGGATCGCAGCGCTGCCCTCCGCCTTAACCTGTATCCAATTGTCTGCGGTGCCCGAAGCGGGGAAGGAGACTGTCTCGTGATAAATGCCATCGGCAACCAGTACCTGTGTCCCCGGACCGGCGTGGTTGACACCCTCCTGTATGGTCTGGAACGGCGCTGCAGCAGAGCCATTGCCGCCGGACGGCGCGTCGTCATTTACATGCAGGATAACTAAGGGTGTGAACTGGAGTGCATCTGGTTGAGTGGTAACTGAGCCGCTAATCTCTGCAGACCCGTCAAGCACCTTGATGTCGTAGGATGTGACCGGAGAAAGCCCAAACAGGCTGCCGACAAGACGACCGTCATCCATGCGGATGAGTGAGTGACCAGGATGCCAGATGGCCTCGCCGCTCTGACGATACATCAGTTCCGCTCTCTGCGGCAGGTCAGCGCCGCTCACGAGGACGCCGATGGTCTCGATGTTGGCATAAAAGTCCAATTGAGTGAAGACAACAATGCTGACGCGGTTTTCGTGCGTAATGATCGGCGTTCGATGGCTGAGACGTCCTTCAGCCGATTGGGCGGATAGCATCATGATGATCTTGCCATTTGGTTGCAGGTGGACATTATTTCCAGCACCATGAGCGGGATCCAGAGTCCCGGCCTTACCGACAGGACGGGTAGTAGCGAGCAACGCGGCCACGATAACCACTACCGGTGCTATGCGCCAGATCATTTTGGAGATTGGTTGTCTTGCTTTCACTGGATTCTCTCCCTGAGAACACGATGCATCGAATGCGACATTAACATTGTATGACTCGGTCATCATATCATGAGTTACATTTCCATTATCATTCCAATTTCTCGAACAAAAAAGAGGAGCTTCATCAGGCAAAGGTTTGCGGCTTGAGCTGGAATAAAGAAATTCATTTGACCCGAATCAAAAATCGGATCGTGATGACCCGATTTTTGATTATATTCATTGCTCCAACGCCTTGAGAAATTGCCTAAGTATTACTAATCTTGCTTTTTGCTTCGTACTCTGCCCAGAGTCTGTTGATCTCCTCGCGGGCCTTCTGGCGGGTATACCCGTATTTCACCTGGAGCATGGTCACGAATTTGTCGAACTTGACTTCCGCCTTGTCCACTTTATTCAGATCGTAATCAGCCATCAGACTCCACCACGCGGTGGACTGGCTTCGAATCAG
>DATDRD010000480.1:0-6339 GCA_035291925.1 Anaerolineales bacterium | reverse complement strand
CTGTGCAATATGATCTTTGGGATGGAAATTGGCAGTGAGCCGCTTGCGCTGATGGTGATTATCCTGTGCACCGGGCTGGCGATTGCCGGATTGGGCATTCTCATGGCGGCAATAGTCCGCAATTCATCCCAGGCCGTCTTGGGATCGAACATCGTCATCCTGATTATGGCCGCCGTGAGCGGATGCTTGATGCCGCAAGTCAAAGTGGAAGGGTTGAATATGATCACTCCCCACTACTGGGCGCTGGAGGGCATACAGAATGTGATCGCGCGCGGCATGGGCATGGAAGGCGTGCTGATGCAATCGGGCATCCTGCTCGGCATGGCAGTACTGTTCTTTGCCATCGGCGCATCACGGTTTAAGTTTGAGTAGGCAAGGAGCCAAAATGAGAAGCCAAAAACGTTATCCACTCGTAATTTACTTCGTGCTGGTCTATGCCATCTCATGGGTCTTCATGGTGCCCGCCTTCATTATTGCTGAACAGCGCGGCTACATCCTGCCCACCGCGTTGACCATCGGCGAACTGATGAAGACCGGCTTTCAGGATAATCTCCACATTTTGCTCACGGTCATTGGCACATTCAGCTCCTATGGCCCGCTGATTGCGGCAGTCATCATGGCCGGGATGGAAGGCGAATTGCACCATTGGTGGAATCGTGTCACAAAATGGCGAGTGGGTGGACGCGGCTACCGTGACCTGTTCGTGCTGATCCTGGCAGTATTCGTGCCTCTCATCCTGATTGGCTTGGTGCTCGGTCCGTTCCCGACCCTGGGTTTGCTCGCCGCTCCGTTGACCTTTATCCTGCCCTATACGCTTTACGAATTACTCACTAGCGGCATGGAAGAACCCGGCTGGCGCGGTTATGCCCTGCCGCGGCTTCAGGAGAATTACAGCGCCAAAAAATCCAGCTTCATCCTGGGTCTGGGCTGGGGATTGTGGCATTGGCCCGCGTTTATACCGATGTACTTCAGCTTGCTCAACGTACCCGGTACACCGGCAATCGCCGCTTTTATCCAGGCAGCCATCCAGTGCCTGATATACATTTTCTCCAGCATTCTGGCAGCCTCGTTCATCGAAACCTGGCTGTACAACCGCACACAGAGTGCGTTTATGAATATTCTGCATCACGGCGGCGCCAATGCCATCGGCGGATATGTTCTGGCCGTTATTCCCAATCCAATGATGGGATTGGTCTATGGCGTGATACGCTGGGTCGTGGCAGTTGTTTTAATGCGCTATTTCTGGAAAGAACCTGAAAAACAGGCTAATACCGTTTAGCTTCGAATAAGGAGAAAGAAATGAACAAGTCAAACCTCATCTGGGGAATCATCTGCCTGGTCATCGCGGGCGGGCTGACGGTGGCGAATCTCACCCTCCCGCCCGAAAACCTGATGTTCCAAATCGGCGACCAGAATATGCCCTGGGTTCCGCCAGTTGTGCTGGCGATCGTCGGCATTGCATTGCTCGCTAATTCAACTCGACAAGGAGAAAAAATAATGACTGAACAAACTTCCAACCCCGCGCCCGTGAAAGACCCCGAAAAGGCCGCCTTGAACAAACGGCTGGAAACGGTCTTCTGGGGACTGTTCCTCATCATGCTGGGTGGCTGGGCATTTGTTCCTGAGGAGACCGCGCCAAAGGGTCTGTGGTCGATCGGTGTTGGCCTCATCATGCTTGGATTGAACGCTGCGCGCTACTTCAACAAGATCAGGATGAGCGGCTTCACCACCGTGCTGGGAATCCTGTCCCTGCTCGGCGGCATCGGCGATATGATCTTCCGGGCCGATCTGGACGGTGCCATCCTGCTCATCATCCTCGGCGCGTACCTCATCCTCAAGCCGTGGTTTGAAGAGAGGAAAATCTTCGGCAAGGCTGAGGAAAGTTGACCAAATAACATCCTTCGCACAACCTACAGACCCCGAAGGCCATGCAGATCTTTGGGGTCTAATATTTGGTGGTAAGATTCGGGCGATGAAACTCAACCTCGCCCTCGCACAGATCGCCACCAAACTGGGGGATGTCGAATCCAATCTCGAAAAGCATTTGGACTACATCAGGCAAGCCAAATCTCAAAAAGCTGACCTGCTGGTTTTCCCCGAACTGTCTCTAACGGGATATGTCTTACAGGATCTGGTCGCGACGGTCGCTCACAGGCCGACGGATGACGATCCTGTTTTCAGGCATCTCCTCAAGGCGAGTCAAGATCTGGATCTGGTGGTTGGATTCGTGGACGAGGACTCTCGTCACCGCTTTTTCATTGCTTCTGCCTACCTCTCTGGTGGAAAAGTGCTGCATGTGCATCATAAAGTTTATTTGCCAACTTACGGCCTTTTTGACGAAGGTCGTTTCTTTGCCTGGGGCGATTCAGTCCGTTCGTTTGATACGCGCTTTGGGCGTGTTGGCTTGCTGATCTGTGAAGATTTCTGGCACGCGTCACCTCCTTATCTACTCTGGCTGGATGGCGCGGATATCATGTTGTTTTCGTCAGCGTCACCGGGCCGTGGCTTGAATGACAAGGAAAAACTCGAATCCGCGCGCTGGGTTGAACGTGTGAGCAAGGCGTATGCCAGCATGTTCACGTCATTTGTTGCTCACTGCAATCGCGTGGGCTTTGAGGATGGCTTGCTATTCTGGGGTGGGGCGACGGTCAACGACCCGAACGGAGAGTTGATCGTACAAGGTCCATACTTTGAAGAGGCTCTCACATTCGCGGAATTGGATCTTAATCAACTCCGCCGCACGCGGGCGCGTCTCCCGCTGCTTCGTGATGAGCGGACTGCCTTGGTGCAAAAAGAATTGGACAGGATACTCTCCCGTGGTTGATCTAACAATTAACACCGATGTAGCCCGTCAAATCCTGATCGGCTTTATTCGTTCTGAAGTCACCCGTGTTGGATATGCTCGTGCGGTTGTCGGCCTCTCCGGCGGGATCGACTCAGCCCTTTCTTTCGCGCTCGCTGTCGAAGCGTTGGGCGCTGAAAATGTGCTGGCTGTGCGTATGCCTTATAAATCATCCTCACCTGATTCGCTGGAACACGCGCAAACGCTCGTTGACCAGTTCAACGTGCAGTCTGAGACGATTGAGATCACAGATATGGTCGAGCCCTTGTTCGGGCGCGATCCGCAAATCTCGAAGCAACGTAAAGGCAACATCATGGCGCGGTCAAGGATGATTATTCTGTACGATCAATCCGAAGTCTTCAAAGGATTGGTCATTGGCACGAGCAACAAGACCGAAATATTGCTTGGTTACACCACAATGTGGGGCGATATGGCTTCTGCGCTGAATCCAATTGGTGATCTGTATAAAACACAGGTATGCCAGCTTTCGCGTGCACTTGGAATCCCCTCGGTGATTATTGACAAGGCCCCATCTGCCGATCTGTGGGTGGGCCAGACTGACGAAGGTGAACTTGGTTTCACATACGAAGAAGTGGATAGGTTGCTTTATCTGCTGGTCGATCAGCGCTTTAGCCCGCAGGAGTGTGTTGAAGAAGGGTTCGACGAAAAGTTTGTTAATTCTGTGATCACACGTATTCGCCGCAATCAATTCAAGCGCATGATGCCGCCTATTGCCAAGCTGAGCAATCGCACAATTGGATATGATTTTTTGTATCTAAGAGACTGGGGAACGTAGTTGATTTCACAGATCTGAAAAGCAGAAGGCAATTCGCCTTCTGCTTTATGCTGTATGGCTGTGATGGATTCTAAATGATTCGTGTTCCGCCTTCACTAAAGAATCGCCGCTTTTTCTATCTGTGGTCCGGGCAGCTGCTTTCCATCGCGGGGACGCAGATGCAGATCTGGGCATTGTTCTGGCACATCCGCACTCTGACGGAAGAGCCAATCGCTCTCGGCGGAATTGGGCTGGCACGTATTCTGCCCATTGTAATCTTTTCACTGATCGGTGGCGCAATAGCCGATTCATTCAACCGCACCAGAATTCTTTTTATTACCCAAAGTTGCGCCGCGATCCTTGCTCTTGCTTTGGGCTTATTGACACAATTTGGGCAGATCACGATCTGGCATATCTATACGTTGACTGCGCTTCAAGCCGTTGCAATTGCCTTCGACGGACCTGCGCGACAGGCTCTGGTGCCCAACCTGGTTCCGGCAAAAGACCTGCCCAACGCCTTCAGCATGACCTCCATCGCCTGGCAGACAGGCTCCATCCTCGGCCCGGCGCTGACGGGTTTTACGATTGCGTTTGGCGGACAGCAGGCCGTGTATTACATCAATGCCATTTCCTACCTGGCAGTGATCCTTGCGCTGATCCTGATCGGCAATGTACCGCAAACGAAAACAGATCGCATTGCTGGAGTGAGCTGGTCTTCGATCAAGGAAGGCGTCCACTTTATCGTCAATAAACCCATCATCCTCTCTACAATGCTATTGGACTTCGTTGCCACATTCTTCGCATCCGCAAATACACTAATGCCGATTATTGCGCGCGATATCCTGCGGGTTGGCGTCGTGGAATACGGATGGCTCTCTGCAGCCCCGTCAGTGGGGGCGGTGATTGCCGCGCTGGTCGTTTCTCAAATCCACGAACTTCGCAAGCAGGGACCGCTCTTCCTGGGGTCGGTGGTTGTCTTCGGCCTCGCGACGGTCATTTTTGGCCTCAGCGGTTCGCTGGTCCTGGCATGGGGCGCCCTGGCAGTAACAGGAGCAGCTGATTCGGTCAGTACCATTATCCGCAATACCATCCGCCAGTTACAGACTCCTGATTTTATCCGCGGACGCATGACGAGCGTCAACCAGATCTTTTTCCAGGGCGGCCCGCAATTGGGCGAGGTCGAGGCAGGGGTGGTGGCGCAATTATTTGGTGCGCCGCTCGCAATCATCAGTGGCGGGATCGGTTGTATAGTCGGCATGTTGCTTATTATCCGCAAGTGGCCGTTCCTGCTCACGTATGATGGGGATGAGCATATCCCTGCAGGCGCGCCCGCAGATTAAAATAACCTTATGATTTGTGTACGATTCAGGAATCGATGACATTTGGGTGTTGACTTGCACTTTAATTGGGAATATACTGAACTCATTGAGGTAAATGTCTTATGCGAGCAGATACCTACAAGAAAGCAAAAATTCAGCTGTAAGGCACGCGTCTGTGCGCGTGCTTTTTTTTATTCCAATCCTGAAAGGAGATTACACGATGGACTACGGAATGATCGGCAAAAGAGAAAAGGCCAGGCGCTACGCTGAGGAGCGGAATCGGTTCCTCTTCAACAAATTTGATCTTACTTTTCATGGCGATAACAATAACCACCATGTGACTTTTGATAACGGTACCTATAAATGCGACTGCGAATTCTTTGTGACACACCTTCGTTGTGCACACACAATGGCTCTTGAGATCCTGTTTCAAGGGATGCTTCCTGAAACAGTTGCCTCCTAGACTGAAAACTGATCATATTTCGACTGCCCTCCAGAGCCTGGAGGGCAGTTCCGTTCACAGATATGAAGAAATGTAAGGAAGGAAGCAGAAGAACCGGTCGAATTGCCAAACAGGCAATAAAAATAAGGAGTTTTCGATTACAATTTTCCCATCATGACCAATTTATCCCGCCGCGATTTTCTAAAGCTTGGAGGCCTGAGTTTGGGGACTCTGGCTTTTTCTCCGTCTTTGGGAAGCCTTTTGGATTTTGATGACAGTCGTCTCGTGCGCGTAGCCACGAACTCGGTCAGCGTGTACAGCAAACCGAATGATAAAAGCTCCATTGTCTCCACCTGGTTTCGAGATGAATTGTTGCACGTTTACGGTGAAGTGGAGGCCGATGAGCCGCTGCTTAACCCGATCTGGTATCGGGTATGGGGCGGGTATATCCACCGTGCGCGCTTGCAGCGTGTAAAAGTTCTTTATAACGCAACCCTGCCGTCGCATGAAGAAGGCACACGTCGCCTGGTTGAAGTGACGGTGCCGTTTACCCAGCCGTGGCGGACGAGCAAGGCATACGGCTGGCAGCAGCTTGGTTTTCGCTTGTATTATGCATCCGTCCACTGGATGGAAGCCCTCGAGCCTGGGCCCGGCGGGGAACCGTGGTACCGCATCTATGATGACCTGACCGGTTTCCCATATCATATCAATCCACTTCACGTGCGGCCGATCCCTGTTGAAGAATTGGCACCCATCAGCCCGGATGTGCCTGTTCAAGACAAGCGTATTGAAGTCAATTTGACGATGCAGACATTGTCGGCCTTTGAATATGATAAGCAACTGCTCAAGACCACCATCAGCTCCGGCCTGCCGAACGGTCCGCGCAGTGCAAACGGACTTTCCACCAAAACCCCCCAGGGCGAATTCCGCATCCTGGATAAGATGCCGGCAAAACATATGG
>DATDRD010000479.1:0-13352 GCA_035291925.1 Anaerolineales bacterium | reverse complement strand
CCAACCGTTTTTCATCGTCCACGACCATGATCGTTTTCGACATAAATCACCTTTCCAAAATCAGTATACCAATTAACTATAATAACTTAATGTAGAGATACCGTCGGGGAATTATGAAGATATTGTGTGATTTAGGTTTGTAAAGAAAGGTTGATGTCTCTGTGGAATGTGAGATTTGATTGGCTTGTGCTGAATTTCATAAGGAATTTTTATTTGATTCAATCCAGACCTTGATTATCAAGTATTTTTATCTTACAATAACGCCCAGATTGTCCTGGGCAAGAGAGACTACTCGGTGAGGAAAGAGGCCATGAACGAGAATCGGATCAAGCAGGTACTTGAAATTGAGAAAAAGGCACAGGAAATTTACAATGCCGCGCTGAGCGATGCACAGAAACTTCCCGCGCTTGCCGAGCAGGAGGCTCAGGCGATATTGGACAAAGCGCGGGCCGATGCACAAGCGGAAGCTCGCCAGATCGTTGCCAGGGCAAAGGCGGAAGAGGAAGTTGCCCGCATTCTGGCTCAGGCAGAAGAAAAGAACCGCCAGATCGAAGCGCTGGCAATGAGTAATTTTGACCGCGCTGTGAACTACATTCTTGATCGTGTAATCGGTAGAGAGTAGTTTCCATGCCCAAGAGCGGTGTTTCCGGGTATGCGGCCATCAGCGCCCGAGTCCGGGCAATGTATTCGTCGCTGCTTAGTCCACAGGATTTTGCACGGCTCAGTGATGCGCCAGACTTTCCCACTCTTATCACACAACTCAAACATACCGCTTACGGCCCTTACCTTGAAAACCTGAAAGACAGGGAACTGACGCCGCAAAAGCTGGATTTGGCGATCAAAGGGCGCCTGGCCGATTCCTATCACAGCGTTATACAAATGGCGCCCGAACACGCCCGTCCGCTCCTGAAACAACTCTATCGATACTTTGAAGTACAAAATTTGAAAGCGGTGCTTCGTGGTATCGTAACGGACCCATCCTGGGAACGCGTCCGTGATGTCCTCTTTCCAATGGGATCCATGACGGTTTTGCCAGCGCAAGCCATGCTGGAGGCAGGGAGCGTGGGGGCCGCGATAGAGTTGTTACAGGGTACCATGTATTATGAAACGCTGTCTTTCGCGATGAAGCGTTATAGTTCCGAGCAGAATCTTTTCCCGCTGGAAGTTGCTCTGGATTTATATTATTGGCGGCAATTATGGCATGAGGCCAAACGGCTGCAGGGTCAGGATCGGGAGCAGGCGCTGCGCCTGATTGGGTCATTGATGGATGTGAATAACCTGATGTGGGTGATTCGTTACCGGGTTTATCACCAGCTTTCTGAAGAGGAAGTAATCAACTATACTCTGCCGTTCGGTTATCGTGTCCGTGATGAAGACGTGCGTGCCATCGCCGCGGGTGCCGATCTCGTTACGGTGGTGGAACGTGTTTTTCCCGGCATACCGGATGTGGATACGCTTCTTGAGGAACCACGCCATGGCCTGCCTCAACTGGAAATTCTATTGAAGCGGCACATTATGAATCAATGCCTGGCAGCTTTTACCGGTAATCCATTTCACATTGGCGTGCCACTGGCGTTCCTGATTTTAAGCGACCTCGAGATTCAGGATTTGACGGTACTGATTGAAGCCAAATCTTCGCAAATGTCAGCTGAAGAATACCTGCCTTATTTGCTGAGATCGGTTGCGGCGTAAACGGCTATAACGTTTCAAAAGTGCACTGTTCGCTGAATAACAAAACCGAGCAGAAATCACCTTGTTTTATGGACTGGAGATTACATGTTCTTCCCCAAAGAAATGACTGAGATCGAACTGATCGTTCCATCCAAGGATCTATTGGCGGTGACAAAAGTCTTGAGCGGTTACGGTGTTTTTCACCAGACCGATAGCAGTTATCCGGGGGTGGCCTCCGGCTCTGCCAATACCTGGCAGGAGCAGGCCGCACTTTACGCTACCTTGGAACGTCGCATCCAGCTGGTGATGCAGGCTCTTGGTGTTGATGAGGGACAGCCTCCGTCCTCTGACTTTGAGGCGATGGTCGAAATTGAAAAGATTCGCCCGCTGGTAGAGCAGCTCGAAGAGGAGGTCAAGAAGATCAGTGACGAACTGACTGATCAACGCAAGAGGCTGGAACAGCTCGAAAGCACACTCCATCAACTGGAACCCGTTGAAGATATTGACCTCGACATCAGCTCCCTGCGCGATTCACGCTATATGTTTTCGGTGCTTGGGCTGATTCCATCGGCCAATGTAGATCGGTTGCAGACCAGCCTGGCCAGAGTGCCCCATGTTTTTCTGATACTGCGTTCAGACCCGGGGAAGCCTGTTGTCTGGCTTGCAGGAACGAAAGCCAACGCTGACGTTTTGGAGCGCGCCGCTCGGAGCGCTTATCTTGACCCTTTGAGCCTGCCGAGTGATTATCAGGGCACCCCGGGGAAGATTATCGAGTCGATTCGCAATACAATCGAGAGTACACAACGCAGGATTGATGAATTAAAGGCAACACTCGCTCGTTTGGCAGATGAGCGCCGACAACAGTTGCGTGATTTGCTCTGGCAGGCTCACACAAGCCGGGTGTTGGCTGATGCGATCGTTCGTTTTGGCCAGCTCCGCCATACCTATGTCATTACAGGCTGGGTACCGGCTGATGATTTGGAAGAACTCAACCGGCGGCTAAAGCAGGCATCCCGGGAAATTCTCATAGAAACATTACCGACCAGTCGTTCCGGACAAAATCAGAACGTGCCTGTGGCCCTAACGAATAATAGATTCCTGCGTCCGTTCCAGATGTTGGTCAACACGTATGCGCGGCCCCGCTACGGTGAAATTGATCCGACCATCCTGATTGCATTTACCTTTCCAATTCTTTTCGGAGCAATGTTTGGTGATATTGGTCAGGGATTGGTGCTGGCCTTGCTCGGCTGGCTGATGAGCAGTGGCAGGATCCTCAAGAGCATGTCCAGCCTCGGTGGGCTTATCGCTATTTGTGGTGTATCCGCGACTTTATTTGGTTTTTTGTACGGAAGTATTTTTGGGTTTGAAGGGCATCTGGTTGAAGAATATCTGGGTTTCAAGTTGGAGCCACTTTGGATCAGCCCCATTCACGAAATTTTGCCGATCCTGATCGTTGCAATTGATGCCGGGATCATCCTGCTGACCCTGGGTTTTTTGCTCAGTATCTTCAATCTCTGGCGCTCACGCGATTGGCCACATCTCGTTTTTGGGCACAACGGCATTGTAGGATTTGTGCTGTATTGGTCGCTTCTCGGGCTGTTGGGGTCTTCACTGGGCGAATCACCCATTTCCCCAAAGCTGGCTGTCGCTGCCGGGTCTTCGCTTCCATCAGTGGTGCTTACTGGTCTGGCGATCATTTCTGGAGTGGCAATTATGTTCTCCGAAGTGTTCCGCAACCTCATGGAAGGCCATCGTCCTTTGATCGAGGGCGGTATTGGCACGTATGCCATTCAGGCGCCCATGGAGTTGTTTGAAACAGTCATTAGCTTCCTGAGCAATACTCTCTCTTACGTGCGTGTGGGTGCGTTTGCAGTCGCGCATGGCGGTTTGAGTCTTGCAATTTTTTCACTCGCTGGCACGCAGCCGGACCTGGGATTCTGGATCACAATTCTCATTGGTAATATCTTCATAGTGGGTTTTGAAGGGTTGATCGTTGGTATTCAGACGATGCGTCTCCACTACTATGAATTCCTGGGTAAGTTCTTCACGGGTGGAGGGATGCGCTTCGAACCGCTTGCCTTGACACCTGCGAAAGAGGAGGGGTAGATAAGGAAATTTGCTGAGGTCCCCAAATATGTTTTGAACGTCTTGCGCTAAGATTGCTCAAAAAACAACAAATAAGGAGAGATACAATGTTTTTGATCTTCGCTGTTATGGTTGGTTTGATCCCGCTGATTCCTGCTGTCATCTATGTAATCCAGCAACATAATATCAGTCCTGTCCAAGCTGTTTCGCGTTTGGTGACCGGGTTCAATGGATTCAACTTCCTGGTAGGCATGATGGCAGCTGGACTCGCTGTCGTCTGGCTGGCTTCACCTTCCTCAGTGTTGGCTTCCGGGGCGGCTCAAGAAGGTGGCAATGTTGATCAGTATGCCTCTCTCGCAGCAGCCATTTCCACAGGTTTGGCTTGTGTCGGCGCTGGTATCGCGGTCGCTGGTTCTGGTGCCGCTGCCGTGGGCGCGACCGCTGAAAAACCCGAGTCCTTTGGCCGTTCGCTGATCTTTGTAGGTCTCTCGGAAGGTATTGCCATCTACGGCTTGATCATTTCCTTCCTGGTCCTCCCGTAGGGACGTAGGGATGAGATGAAAGTTCTGGTGATCGGTCATCCAGCAGCGGTATTAGGCTTCTCGCTTGCCGGAGTTAGTGGACGCGCTGTTACAACGGCTGAAGAGGCTGATCGCGCTCTGGATGAGGCTCTTGCTTCAAAGGATGTCGGAATTATTCTGGTAACTCAGGATATTGCCGGGATGCTTCAGGAGAGAGTCGAAGACCTAAAATTGCATAGCACAATCCCGCTTGTTGTGGAAATTCCGTCGCCCGCCGGAGTTCCTGCGGACCAGCCATCCCTAAGTGAAGTTGTGCTAAAGGCAATTGGTATTAAACTATGAATCTTCCCTGTCTCGTGTGTCATTGAGACAAGGAGAAATAATATGGTGAGCGAGTTATGAAACCCGAAGAAGGAATTGAAAATTTATCACGCGCCATCTTGAAGGAAGCGGAATCTGATGCCGAGCAGTCTCAGGAGGAGGCTAAGGCAAAGGCTGAGGCCATTCGACAGCGTGCCCAGGAACAGGCTGAGCAGGAACGAAAGGAAATCCTGGAACGGGCGCGGCAGGAAGCGGAACGTCTGCGAGGTCAGGTGGTTGCAAATGCTCAAATGAAGGCTCGAACCCTGCAATTGGAGCATCGCGAAAAGCTGTTGGATCGCGTATTTGATTCGGCCAACCAAAAACTGTCTGCCATCCAAAAACGCTCTGATTACAACAAGCTCGTTGCCCAGTTGCTTCGGGAAGCTCTTGTTCAACTGAAAGCAAATAAAGCGGTTGTTCAAGCGGATGGAGCCACGCAGAAGATCCTAAAAGATGGTGTGCTCGGAGAAGTATCAAAAGAGTTGAATGCGGAAGTGTCCATGGGTGATGTGCTGGATGAGGGCACCGGTCTCATCGTTGAGGCATCAGATGGACATCTGCATTTCAATAACACACTCGAAACCCGCCTGAGCCGATTGCAAAGTTCGCTTCGTTCATCGGTCTACCACGTTCTTATGGGAGAGAAGTTATGAGTGAACAAATCGGGATAGTGACCTGGATCAACGGACCTGTCGTCCGTGCTCGTGGTTCACGTCACGTAGGTATGCTTGAGTTGGTTGAGGTGGGCGAAGAGCGCCTGGTGGGTGAGGTGATCGGTTTGGACGGTGACATCATCACCGCGCAGGTCTATGAAGAAACTTCCGGGATGCGGACCGGCGCCCCGATATTTGGAACTGGTTTGCCCCTGTCAGTGGAACTTGGCCCGGGTCTGTTGAAAAGTATTTTTGACGGAGTCCAGCGTCCCCTGCCATTGATCCAAATGGAGTCTGGTTCGTTCATCGGGCGCGGGATGCGTCTCGATCCGCTTTATCGAAAAGATCGCTGGAGGTTCACCCCCCAGGTAAAAGAAGGCGACAATGTTGCCGGAGGTGCGATCCTTGGGATTGTGATGGAGACCGAAACCTTTGAGCACCGCATCATGGTTCCACCGGATCTTTCCGGGACTTTGACCTGGGTTGCTGAACCAGGAGAGTACACCATCGAGGAGCCGATTGCGCGCCTGCGGGTTGGCAAGGAGGAAAAAGAAATCACCATGCTTCAGCGCTGGCCTGTGCGCAGGCTCAGACCTTATAAGTCCCGCCTTGGGGTAACAACTCCCTTGATCACCGGTCAGCGTGTATTGGATACGTTCTTCCCGGTTGCCAAAGGCGGTGCGGCAGGCATCCCGGGGCCGTTTGGTTCAGGAAAAACCGTCACACAACATAGCATCGCCAAATGGGCCGACGCGGAAGTGATTGTCTACATCGGTTGTGGCGAACGTGGTAACGAGATGACGGAGGTGTTGCAGGAATTCCCGCATCTTGTGGATCCGCGCTCTGGTCGTCCTTTAATGGAACGGACGGTGCTGATCGCCAATACTTCCAACATGCCCGTGGCCGCGCGTGAGGCCAGTATCTATACCGGCATCACCATTGCCGAATACTATCGTGATATGGGCTATCACGTTGCCTTGATGGCCGATTCAACCTCGCGCTGGGCTGAGGCGCTGCGTGAAGTTTCAGGTCGCCTGGAAGAAATGCCTGCTGAGGAAGGTTATCCTGCTTATCTGGCGGGACGGCTGGCTGAGTTCTATGAGCGCGCTGGCTATGTGGAAACCACCAATGGGCATCAAGGCTCTGTCACGATCGTGGGTGCGGTATCTCCTCCAGGTGGTGACTTCTCTGAGCCGGTGACGCAGCATACCAAACGATTCATTCGTTGCTTCTGGGCGCTGGATAAGTCGCTGGCCTCCGCGCGTCACTTCCCGTCCATCAACTGGCTGGATAGCTATAGTGAATATCTCGAAGATGTGGCAGGTTGGTGGCGTGAGAAGGTTGGCGTGGATTGGTTGAAGATGCGCAACCATGCCATGGAAATCCTGAGTGAGGAAAGCCGTCTCTCGCAGATCGTAAAGCTGGTCGGCCCGGATGCTTTGCCTGACGAAGAGCGATTGATTTTGGAAACGGCCCGTCTGTTGCGCGAAGGTTTCCTTCAGCAGAATGCGATGGACACGGTCGATGCCTACTCTTCGGTTCAAAAGCAAATTCGAATGCTCGACCTGATCCTGCATTTCCATGAGCGTGCGCTGCGTGTCGTCAAGCGCCGTGCGCCGATTTCTGTGATCCATAATCTGCCGGTGGTGGATACCCTCATCCGTATGAAGACGACCGTGCCCAACGAGGAGTTGGAAAAGCTGGATGAAATTCAAAAGGCAATCGACGAGCAGATGAGTCGATTAGATGCGGAGTATAGATGAGCACTGTAATTGCACAAGCCGGGCAGGAAGTTCTTGGCGTAAGGAGTATTACAGGGCCGATCGTCATTGTTGAAGGCGCGGCGAATGTCAGCTATGATGAGGTGGTGGAGATCCGTGATGCGCAGGGACGTATGCGTCTCGGACGTGTTTTGGAAGTCGGCGAGAAAGTATGTGTGGTTCAAGTGTTTGCCGGTTCCACAGGACTCTCGATTGATGGTACGCGCGTCCGATTTTTGGGAGACACCTTACGCATCCCCGTTGCGGAGGAAATGCTCGGGCGGGTTTTCGGCGGTCTGGGCAACCCCATGGATGGTGGTCCACTGCCTCTGACCGATCACTATGCCGATGTCAATGGCCAACCGATCAACCCGACTGCCCGCGTGTATCCACGTGATTACATTCAGACCGGTATTTCTGCCATTGATGGATTGAACACTCTCCTGCGCGGCCAGAAACTGCCCATTTTCTCCGGTGCAGGGATGCCGCATGATCAGCTCGCGGCGCAAATCGTGCGTCAGGCAACGTTGGGCGCTGAGGCAGGTGAGCAGGCTTCCCAGTCTGAGCAGTTTGCCGTTGTGTTCGCTGCCATGGGCGTGAAACATGACGTGGCGGATTTCTTCCGCCGCTCTTTTACGGAAAGCGGAGCTTTGACGCGCGTGGCCATGTTCCTGAACCTGGCCGATGATCCCCCGGTCGAACGTTTGGTCACTCCGCGTGCTGCCTTGACACTTGCAGAATATCTTGCTTATGAACGCCAGATGCACGTGCTGGTCATTTTGACGGACATGACCAACTATTGTGAAGCGCTTCGTCAAATTTCCAACATTCGCGGTGAAGTGCCCAGCCGCAAGGGATATCCCGGTTACTTGTACAGCGATCTTGCGTCCATGTATGAACGCACCGGCCGCATCAGCACAAGCGAAGGTTCGATCACTCAAATCCCGATCCTGACCATGCCGAGCGACGATATAACGCATCCTGTTCCTGACCTGACGGGTTATATTACGGAAGGTCAGATCACGCTTGGACGTGAGCTGGATCACGCCGGGGTTTACCCACCTATTGCCGTTCTGCCGAGTCTGTCGCGTTTGATGAAGGACGGCATCGGGAAAGGTCGCACTCGTGCCGATCATCCGCGTTGGGGCGCACAACTCTATGCCGCTTATGCCCATATGCAGGATGTGCGCGCGCTGGCCTCCGTGATCGGTGAGGAGGAATTAGGCGAGGTGGACCAGAAGTATTTGAAATTTGGCCGCGCCTTTGAACGGGAGTTCGTCAACCAATCCCTGACAGAGAACCGCACCATCGAGCAGACCCTCGCCATCGGCTGGCGCTTGCTGTCCATGCTGCCGAAAGAAGAACTCACACGTGTGAGTTTGGACGAAATCAAACAATACTATCAGGGTGCAGATGTCGACCATTAACGTTGCGCCTACTCGTACAAATCTGATCCGCGTCAAAAAGGATCTGCAATTCGCGCGGGAGGGTTATGAAATCCTTGACCGGAAACGAGAGGTATTGACTACGGAACTGGTCCGCGTGGCGCATGAAGCGGATGTCCTTCAAAAAGAGGTCTGGAAGATTCTAGAAACCGCCTACCGTGCGCTGGAAAAGGCACAGTTGACATTAGGCAGCGACAATGTGGAGTGGGCGGCACTGGCCGCGAACAAAACTGTGGATGTTCACCTAAAGCTGCGTGGGATCATGGGTGTGGCGATCCCGGTCATCGAAGCGCGGGGTGAGCCGCAAAAAATGCTTTATAGTTTGAGCGGAACAAATGCGGCTCTCGATGAAGCCAGCGCCGCCTTCCGTGAAGTGCTGATCAAGACGCCTCAGTTATCCATGCTCGTAACCACTGTCTGGCGGTTGGCTGGTGAATTACGCAAGACGCAGCGACGAGTGAATGCCCTGCAGCATATCTTCATTCCAGCCTATGAAGAAACAGTTGCTTTTATCGTCAGCTCACTTGAAGAACGGGAACGTGAAGAGACGTTCCGCTTGAAGTGGCTGAAGACAAAAATGGCCAAATCGGCTGCCTGATTGCCTGGGAGTCGACAGGTTAATACTGGGAAGCCTTATTGTCATCCAGGTTTATGGGTTAAACTAGGTGATTGAATGTTGTTGAGATTCTTAGGCTACGTTCCGGCGGGCTAAAATCAAAGCACCTTAAGGAGTTCATATGAATATTGGCGTATTGGGTACGGGCATGACGGGGCAAACAATTGGCTCCAAGTTAGTACAGCTCGGGCACGAAGTGATGCTGGGGTCGCGCGATGAAGCGAATCCCCCAGCGGTTGCCTGGGCCAAGGATCAAGGGCAACATGCCTTGTATGGAACCTTTATGAACGCCGCCGCCTTTGGTGAAATCGTTTTTAATTGCACATTGGGTTCGGCCTCTCTTGAGGCACTCCAACAGGCGGGAGAGGAGAATCTAAGAGATAAGATTCTGATTGACACCTCAAATCCTCTTGATCGTTCGACGGATACCTGGACTCTAACTGTATGTAATACTGACTCGTTGGGCGAACAGATCCAGCGAGCATTTCCCGAAACCAAAGTGGTAAAGACTCTGAATACCGTGAATGCGAATGTAATGGTTGACCCTGCCAAGTTGCTTGAAAAGACTCATATTTTCGTCAGTGGAAATGACATTGAAGCCAAGGCAACGGTTGTCAGGATTCTCCGTGACTGGTTCGGCTGGAGGGAAATCATCGATTTGGGCAATATTGCCACGGCGCGCAGCGTGGAAATGTATGTGTTGCTCTGGCATACTTTGAGAAATGCAATCTCTTCACAAAGGTTCAATATCAAGGTTGTGACTTCGTAAATAAGTTTTCTCGTACACAATTCAGTTGTAGATTCATGAGGGCTTAATATAAGGAATGAAAGCGACTCCGTGAGCCGCTTTCATTCCCTTGCGGAAGGCAGTGATCCAGCTATCTCTTCTTGTTTATTTCAACTGCAAGCTCTCGCGGTTCCACCATGCCCCAGCGACTCGCGCCCAGATACAAAATATCCAGGATCAAATCGTTGTATGCAATACCCTCCGCTTTACCTTGTAGACAAAGATCGCTGTAATCGGGTGTGAGGCCGGGGAGCGTGTTGATTTCGAGTAAACGCGGGTTGCCTTCTTCATCGAGACGAATGTCCGTGCGGGAGACATCCAACGCGTAAAGCAATTGATGGGCACGCAGCGCAAAGTATTTGAGTTTCTTTTCAAGCTCAGGTTCGAGCACTGCCGGGCAGATATAACCCGGGGCACCTTCTTCGCCCACATCCTTTGATTTTGCCGCCTGACTGTATACCAATGGCGTCACGGAACGGCTGCTATCCAGTTCCAGCACAGGGAAACGATGGAAGCCGTCTTTCTCGTACCATTCGGGGTGACGTGAATATAGCTTTGCATCTTCGCGGCCCATGATGCCTACTGTGAATTCTCGGCCGGGCAAAAAGGTTTCAACGAGCGCGGGCTGGTGATACGTGTTGATGATATATAAAACACGTTCACGCAATTCATCTTCGTTTTTGACGATGGCATTCATATCCACGCCCATGCCTGTGCCTTCACGGGCAGGTTTGACAAACAGGGGAAATTTCAGATCGAGGCGCAGCGACTCGTCGCCGGCCAGGAATTCCTGAAAGGGAGCAACGGGCAGGCGTCGGTCGCGCCAGATACGTTTGGTCAAGGTCTTATCAAGCGAAATAGCGTTGGCCATTATACGTGAACCTGTGTAGGGAATTTGCAGCATTTCCAACAGGGCAGGAACCTGTGCTTCGCGCGCATCACCACCGAGACCTTCCGCGATGTTGAAGCAGATATCAGGTTTTTCTTCCTGGAGCGCGTAGGGGAGGTCCGTATCAGCCTGCATAAAGACTGTTTGGTGGCCATCAGTTTCGAGCGCGGCACGAATCGAGTCGATCGTTTCGATGTGATCGAAGTCGGCGAATGCATCCGGTGGGACTCCATCCGGCTTGGGATGTGAGTCATCCTTGATGTTTGCAAGGACGGCGATTTTCCAGTATCTCTTCATGCGACGACTGGGAGGCTTGTCTTCTCCATGGGAAGGCATTTTTTTCTCCTTAGTGCATAAAATATCCGAACTAGCATACGCTATATGATAGCGCAAGCTGTGCTGTTGACAAGGGTTATGGGGTGAAAGACATTTGTAACTAGACAATGAAGGGTCTTTCAGGTATCATTGGCCCGATTGTGCTCCTCCTCACGAAGGCGCGCAAGCGGAAAATCACACAGCCGCCCGGATAAAGCACTTATCCGGGTTCTTGTACGTAAAACGAGATATCGTGTGGAGGAATCATGACGGACCTGATCAAGCAGATCACAGATGATTTGCAGAAGCAAATTGAGGGATTTGAGCCGGAACTCAACATCAGTGATATCGGGACGGTATTGGAGGCGGGCGACGGTATTGCACGCGTGCAGGGGCTCGCAAATGTAAGATCGCAGGAACTGGTGCAGTTCGCTAACGGTGTGATGGGAACGGCATTCAACCTTGAAAAAGATAGTGTCGGTGTGATCGTGATGGGTGACTACGGGGGAATTATCGAAGGAATGTCTGTGCGCGGCACAGGGCGAATCGCTTCAGTGCCTGTTGGGGATGCAATCATCGGACGAGTGGTCAATGCTTTGGGTGTGCCGATTGATGGCAAGGGCCCAATTGCGACAACAGGCTTTCGTCCAATCGAGCGTATTGCACCCGGTGTGATTCAACGTCAGGATGTGGACAGCCCTGTTCAGACAGGCATCAAGTCCATTGATGCGATGATCCCTGTGGGCCGCGGTCAACGTGAACTCATCATCGGCGACCGCCAGACAGGAAAGACGGCCATTGCGATTGATACGATTATCAATCAGAAAGGCAAAGACCTGATTTGTATTTACGTCGCGATTGGGCAGAAGAAAGCGGCAGTTGCCCGCACAGTTGGTATTCTCGAACGCTCCGGTGCGATGGAGCATACCATCGTCGTAGTCGCTGCTGCAGATGAATCTGCGGCCCTGCAATATATCGTGCCCTATTCCGGCTGTGCCATTGGTGAAGAGTTCATGGAAACGGGCCGCGATGCCCTCATCATTTATGATGACCTCTCCAAACATGCATGGGCTTATCGTCAGGTTTCTTTGCTTTTGCGCCGCCCGCCTGGACGTGAGGCGTATCCAGGTGATGTGTTTTATCTCCATTCTCGTTTGCTTGAGCGTGCTGCCCGTCTTGCAAATAAATATGTCATCGTGAAAAAGGATTTCAACGACGCACTGGCTTCTGAAAGAGATGCTGTGGATGGAAAAGTTTATTCCGGTCCGATATCCAAGGATGAAGCCGAAGAAGCCCGCAAGCAGATGAACAATGCTGATGATTATCAGATTATCAAAGTGCAGGGCACTGGCGGTTCTCTCACGGCATTGCCGATCATCGAAACACTGCTCGGTGACGTTTCCGCTTATATTCCTACAAACGTTATTTCCATCACGGATGGCCAGATTTATCTCGAGTCCAACCTCTTCAACGCCGGTATTCGTCCTGCGGTGAACGTTGGCATCTCTGTCTCGCGAGTGGGTGGTGACGCGCAGACGAAAGCCATGAAACAGGTGGCAGGTCGCTTGCGCCTGGATATGGCTGCTTATCGCGAATTGGCCGCGTTTGCGCTCATGGCATCTGACCTGGATAAGGCTACCCAACAGCAGCTCGGCCGCGGCCAGCGCATGCAGGAAATTCTCAAGCAACCGCAGTATTCTCCGATGTCTCTTCCCGATCAGGTGATTGTCATGTTCGCGGGCACCAATGGTTATGCCGATGGCGTTCCGGTTGAGAAGATGGCCCAATGGCAGGCCGACCTGCCCAGGTTCATGGAATCTTCGCATCCTGAAGTTGCCAAGAGCATCATTGAAAAGAAAATCATCACAGATGATAACCGTGTCAATCTTACGAAAGCGCTCGATGCCTTTCGTAATAGCTGGCAGGCGTAAAGATGGCTTCTGCCCGTGAGATGCGACTTCGCATCAAAAGTGTAAAAAATATCTCGCAGGTAACGCGCGCGCTCGAGGCCGTCAGCGCCGCGAAAGTGCGCAAGGCGGTTCAGGCACTCACTGCGACCCGTTCGTACGCGACGAAAGCCTGGCAGGTGCTCACTCATCTCACGGCGCAACCTGGAAGCCTTAACCTGCACCCGTTATTGACAGCACGTTCCAGCCCCAGGAATGCACTCGTGATCGTGATGACTGCGGATCGCGGTTTGGCTGGCGCCTATAACACGAACATCATCCGATATGTGTTAAAAAACTT
>DATDRD010000478.1:0-1794 GCA_035291925.1 Anaerolineales bacterium | reverse complement strand
TATGAGGTGCTGACGAACATCAGTGCGCGCGTGCCGCGCCTCTACATCACGGGGTGATGGTAGAATGAAGCGATTTTCCTTTTGAGGTGAAGTGTGAAAAATGTAATTCGGAAATACTGGACGATTGTAATGATCGCGGTATTGATCGTCGGCCTCGATCAATGGACGAAATGGTTGGTGCGCGTCGATATACCGGCGGGTGGAACATGGCTGCCTGATTCTCTTGCATGGTTAAGTCCGTATGCGCGCATTGTGCACTGGTATAACACCGGCGCTGCGTTCGGCATATTCAAGGAAGGCGGCATGGTCTTTACCGTGCTGGCTTTCATTGTGATCGGTGCGATCCTTTATTATTATCCTCAGGTTGAACGCAGCGACTGGCCGTTGCGCCTTGCGATGAGCATGCAATTAGGAGGCGCGATCGGCAACCTGATCGACCGTCTCAGGATAGGGCACGTGACAGATTTTATTTCCGTTGGCGCATTCCCTGTGTTCAATATCGCAGATGCGAGCATCACTGTTGGCTGTGCGGTTTTGCTTGTGGGTGTGTGGTTGAATGAAAGAGCCCAAAAGAAAAAAGCGGCCGATCTGGAAGTGACGACCGGGAAAGTTGAAGAAGTGTGAATGATCGTGTGCTGAACTTTCGCTTCGACAAAAGAACTCCTGAGCGGCTCGATAAGTTTTTGGTCGGGCAGTTGCAGGAGTTTTCGCGTTCGCGCATCCAGGGCTTGATCGCCAAGGGCTTTGTGGATGTGAACGGTGACACGGCGAAAAAGGCCGGTCAAACGCTGGAAAGCGGATTCCATGTGACAGTTCGGATTCCGCCACCCGCGCCGACCGATCTGATCGCTGAAGATATTCCACTGGATATACTCTTTGAGAATGATGATCTGATCGCAGTCAATAAACCCGCAGGAATGGTCGTCCACCCAGCGGCGGGTCACGCGAGCGGGACGCTGGTCAATGCGATCCTGGGGTATGATCCTGAACTCGAAGGGATTGGCGGGGAAGAACGGCCTGGCGTTGTCCACCGGCTCGATAAGGAGACCTCGGGCTTGATCCTGCTTGCCAAAAACGAACGCGCCCATCGCTGGCTGCAGGATCAGTTCCGTTTGCGAAAGGTGGAAAAGACGTATCTGGCTCTTGTGGACGGAAAGCCGCCGACACCCTCCGGCCGCGTGGAAGCATACATTGGACGCGATCCGAGTCATCGAAAACGGATGGCTATCGTCCCTGAGAGCCGCGGCCGTGAGGCGATTTCAGAATATAAAACAGTTGAGAGTTTCAAAGATCATACCTGGTTGGAGGTTCATCCCATTACTGGCCGGACGCATCAGATCAGATTGCATTGTGCATTCTTGGGCTGCCCGATTGTTGGCGATCAAATCTATGGAAAAAAGCATCCATCCATTAAACTTGGACGTCATTTTCTGCATGCATATCGCTTAAAAATCATGTTGCCAGGAGAAAAGAAGCCACAAATTTTTGAAGCCCCGCTGCCTGATGAATTAGCACGCGTCTTGACTTCTTTGCGTGCTCACTAATGAAAACGAATATGTTGATTGCAGGAGAAAACGTCGTCCGAGGAGAATCATATGGAATATATTGACCTGCGTTCAGATACTGTCACCAAGCCAACGCCCGAAATGCGGTTAGCAATGGCTGAAGCAGAAGTTGGCGACGATGTGTACGGCGACGATCCCACTGTCAATCGCCTGCAGGAGATCGCCGCAGAAATGATGGGTAAGGAGGATGCGTTGTTCGTCCCCTCAGGGACAATGGGCAATCTCCTCG
>DATDRD010000477.1:0-7148 GCA_035291925.1 Anaerolineales bacterium | reverse complement strand
CGTTTGAAGCTGCATATCTGAAGCCAAATTTTTTGCCCGAATGCTGTGCGTGGAGTCCGCCTGTGGAGGCGATGCCAACGAGTTCGATGTCGCCTGCTTTCTTTATAGCGGGAAGGAGGACGGCATTGGCAAAAGAACCTGCTCCCAACACACCGAGTCTTACAGCGCTTGATGATTTGACAGACGAAACAGGAAAGACAACTTTTCCTTCCTCTTTCGTCCCTTCGAGAGCCTCAGGGCGGCGCTTTCGTTCAGGATAAGTGAGCAATACGCCTAGGAAAGATTCTTTCTTTTTGCCAGTGATGACATCATAGGAAATTGTCGCCTTCTCGATAGGGAAACGATGTGTAATTAACGGCTTTACCTTCAATTTCCCACTTGCCATCAAGCCGAGGACGGCTTCGAAATTGCGGCCTTCCGTCCAGCGCACATAGCCAAGCGGATAATCGTTGCCCTGCTCTTCATACGATATGTCATAGCGGCCAGGACCGTACGAACGCGAGTTAATGAACGAAATTTCCTTTTCGTAATAGACCTTGCGTGGAAAGCTGAGTCCCACCGCACCTGTGGCAACCACGCGGGCACGGTCACGGGCGATAATCCCGGCCAGTTCGACAGGATCATTCGAGGGCGTGTCAGCGCAGATCAGGATCACGTCAAAGCCGCGGTTAACGGTGAACGCGGCAGATGAGTCAAGAGCTTCTGCGCGGCGAACAGCCTGAAGTCCGAGAGTAGACGCGAGGGCAATCCGCTCCGGGTCAATTTCAATGCCCAGCACGTGGCATCCCGCGGCAGTTGCAATCTGCGCGGTCAATAATCCCAGTAAACCCATGCCAATGACCGCCACATTCTCACCGATTTGCGGCTCAGCCAGTCGAAATCCGTGCAATGCAATTGCGCCGAGCGTTGTGAACGCGGCAGATTCAAAATCAACATTTTTTGGAAGGGCGGTTAATAAATTACGCGGCACAACATTGTATTCAGCATGAACGGCATATCCCCCGCCCGCACACGCCACACGCTGACCCACCTGGAAACCTGGCATGTTCTTGCCAAGCGCAACAATCGTACCTGCAGACGAATAACCCAACGCCATCGGCTGATCGAGGCGATTGAACGCGGCCTGCGCGGTGTTCAACAAACCTTCCCGGCGCGCCTTATCCATGACCTGCCGGACGAGATCGGGACGTGAGCGCGCCTTGCCGACAAGACTCTTCCCGGCAAATTCGACGACCATACGCTCGGTTCCCGCCGAGACCAGGCTTGCTTCCACTTTGACAAGTGCCTGTCCCTCACGTGGAGTGGGTACGGGCACGTCTTCGATTGTTGATTTTCCGGTTTTGATGTTTTGAAGGAGTTGTTTCATGGGATAGTTGAAATAAGAAGTTGAGTTCAAGAAGTATAACTCATCTCGATATTCGAATAGAAATTCATACTCAACATGACAAATGTCACTATTACGGTTAAGGAAAAACTTAACACTTGACTTTCGATTTTGAGAGTGCTATTCTAATTGTAGGAAAGAGCAGCGTGAGCTGTTCGTTTATCATTTCCAAAAGAGGAGATTAACATGGCACTCGGTGGTTATGCAGATAAGGTTGCCTGGGTTGACCTGACCACAGGCAAAACAGAATTCAAACCCATTCCTGAAGAATACAAACTTAAATACATCGGGGCACGGGGGGTTGGTGACAGGTTTGTATTTGACAATGGGCCCCAGGTGGATGCGCTTTCACCGGATAACATCCTGTGCTTCATGAACGGTCCGATGACCGGCTCCGAAGCCAATTTGAGCGGGCGCATGGCAGTCGTTACCAAGTCACCGTTGACTGGTACCATAACCGACAGCCACCATGGCGGTTGGAGCGCGGCGCGCCTACGCTGGGCTGGCTATGATGGTTTGGTCTTCAAAGGCAAAGCCCCCAAACCAACGTATGCTTACATCCATGATGATCAGTTTGAACTGCTCGATGCAACGGAAGTATGGGGCAAGGGCGTTCACGACACGGTGAAGTATTTCCGAGACAAATACGGCGAGAAGAATCTAACTGTCATCGCGATCGGCCCCGCCGGTGAGAATCTGGTCAAATTCGCCAACTGGATGAATGAGGACGATCGCGCCAGCGGGCGCGGCGGCACAGGTTGCGTGGGCGGCTCCAAGAACCTGAAGGCCATTGTGGTCAAAGCTGAGAAGAAAATGGTGAAAGCGGCTGACCGCGAGAAATGGAAAGCAGCTCATAAAAAAGCGCTCGCCGAGATCATGGATGAGCGCGTGGTCACCTCCCCGCGCAAGGGCGGCCTCTCGGTCTATGGCACGAACGTGCTGATGAACATGACCAATGTCATCGGCGGTTTGCCTGCCAAGAACAGCCAATTCACTGCATTTGAACATGCAGAGAAGATAAGCGGCGAATTTGTGAACGACAATATTCTCGTTGCTAACCCGACCTGCCACGCCTGCCCGGTTGCCTGCAAAAAGGAAGTGGAGATCAAAGACGGTCCGTATAAAGGTTTACACATGGAATCCCTGGAGTATGAACCTGCCTGGTCCGTCGGCGCAAACTGTGGAAATGACGATGCCCGCCTCGTGGCAAAGATGATCGATCTGTGCAACGATTATGGCATGGACGCCATTGAGATCGGTCATCCCATCTCCATTTACATGGAAGCATCTGAAAGAGGGTACACCAACGGCGACGGCAAAATCGCCTGGGGCGATGGCGCACGTATGGTTGAACTGGCTGGGTTGATCGCCGTGCGCAAAGGCGTTGGCAATGTAATGGCAGAAGGCGCAAACGCGACTGCCAAACACTTTGGTCACCCTGAACTCGCGATGACGGTTAAAGGACAGGGCATACCAGCTTACGATCCACGTGGCATCAAGGGTATGGGCTTGGGCTATGCCACCAGCAACCGCGGCGCCTGCCACCTGCGCGCCTATACACCCGCGGCTGAAGTAATTGGAAATGTGCTGGGGCCAACCACCATCACCGATCCTCTTGAATGGAAAGGCAAAGGCGAACTCACGATAATCTTCCAGAACGTTCATACCGTGACCGACTGCCTGGATGTGTGCAAATTCGCCACCTTCGCCGAATCAATGGATTCGTTCGCGGCGCAGTATGAGGCAATGACAGGCGTGCCATCCAGTGCCGAACACCTGCTCAAAGTCGGCGAGCGCGTCTACAATCTCGAACGTTACTACAATAACCTGAATGGCTTCCGCGAGGGCAGCGACTATCTGCCGGAGCGCTTTACCAAGGAACCGTCAACCATGGGTGGAAGCAAGGGACATGTCTGCGAATTGGATCAAATGCTTGTAGAATATTATGACAAGCGCGGATGGGTCAATGGTGTTGTACCTGAATCCAAGTTGAAGGAATTGGAGATCATCTGATCGCCTGAGGCTTCAGGAACATTTGATACCCCTACATAAAAAAGGCGGCCCTTGAATAGGCCGCCTTTTTGTCATCTATCCGCCGCCAACAGCGGGAAAGACATTCACAACATCTTCCGGCATGATCTTTGTATGAAACCCGTCGTCCAGGAATTGCACGTCCCGCCCATTGATAAAAAAATGGACATGCCCGTACATTTTCCCGTCTTCGTTCAGCAGTTCTTTTTTCATAAGGGGGAACTTTTCTACAATGGCATCAAGAAGTTCCTGAGCTGTAATGCCATGTTCCAAAGGGAACTCGACAACCTTCCCACCGGCAATATAACGCAGGGTAGCAAAAAAATTGACTTTCATACGATCTACTCCCGTTTGCCAAAAGATGGTTCGCGCAAGACTTCAACGTTCATTCTTCCGCTGGAAATGGGCGAGAAAAAACTTACGATAGAATCAGGCTGAAGCAGAGCGTCAATTCCATCTTTCATCAGACGCGGGTTACGTCCATCTACATACACAGGGACATCCGGGCGCAGGTCACCACGTTCATCCAACAAATGAAATTTGGAATCGGGATACAGTTCAACCAGAAAAATAACCAACTTACGGAATGTATCCACCCCCATATTGTCCACATCCAGGGTTGACGTTCCGACAACAGTACGCATGTTGGCATAAAAACGCGCTTGCATAAAACCAGTATAACAAAAATTCCCCTTTTTCAAAAGCAGTTTACGCTACGGGCACTGGATAATCCCCTGCGCCCACAGACATCCCCCACAAACCGGGAAAATATCGTTCCCAAGGCAATCTTCCTCGTTTGTTTCAGAAAGGTCACAGCCGCCGCAGAAAGTGCATGGGGCAAAGACAAAGTTGTGCAGGCGCTCACGATACCCCATATACTCAGGGTCATTCCAGATCTCATCCAATGAGTGTTCGCGCACATTCCCAATAACATGCTTTTTGGAAAGGCGCGGTTTGCCGTGTAAATAACTCGTGTGCGTGTGCATCAGGGGCCAGCATGGGCTGACGTCACCCGTCCATGCCACAGACATCGTTCCGCTTTCAACAAAGTTGCACACATCGTTCGCCCCACCCCAGTTATTACCTGCAAAACTGATATTGCATCCGCTGTTGAAGGCTTCGGTCAACGCGGCTTGTGTATCTTCGTTGAAATCTATTTTGGGAAGACTGAGCTTTGGCAGCATCGGAGAAGGCAAATACGCAATATTGCGCATTGTCCGCAAGTAAAGACGATCATCTTGCATATCCGGCGTGGGGGGCTGGACGTTGCTCACAGAATAATATCTGGCACCAAAAGCATGGCCCATCTTGATGATCTTTGGGAGGTCTGCGATATTCCGTTTCATTGCGACAAAAGCAACACCGATCTCAGGTTTTGGAAAGTGCCCGCCCTTTCGCATTTTGAACAGGCGCTTCAAGTTATCAATGATCACCGGAAGTTCTGCTCCCATTCGGATATCGCCAAAACTATCAGGCGTAGCTCCGTCCAGCGATACCCAAAGCACATCGAGTCCAGCGTCGATTAGTTGTTGAGCCTTCTTTTCATTCAGGATGGTGCCATTGGTGATGAGCTCAACCTTCACGCCCAATCCCTTGATACGCTGAATCCACTCAACTGTTTTTGGATGAAATAGCGGTTCCCCGATCCCGCCGAAGTAAACACTTGGAATGGGAAACAGTTCCTTCAGTCCCGCGAAGATGCGCTCGAAAGTCTCCTCCGTCATCCTCCCAATGGGCTGATCCCATGCATTACGGAAACAGGTGATGCAATCCAAGTTACAGGCAACTGTTGGCTCGATATAAACCTTGGTGAGATGTGTCACAGGGCGATGCATCTTTACGAAGTTGTGCCCTTCGTCAAGGCGAACCTTTGCTCCGGGAAGAAGGCCATATTGCTGAGCCACTTCAGGGGGCAGAATCAGCCGTCCGTTTTCATCTACTTCCGCCCATGCTGTTGTAGATTTTGTGGATAGTACTGCCATACGTGCTCCTTACAAAATAAGACCAATTTTCATAAATCATATCCGGTTTTCACAAAAAGCACACATGACAAAAGTTACAATCCTATGGAGATAAAAAGCCCCAAAAGGGAAAATGATATAATTTCCAAATTCGTGATCCCAAGGAGTATTTCTGGTGGCTGATCCCCGCGTTTCAAAATTCGCAAAAGTTTTGGTGGAACATTCCGCACGTATCGAGCCTGGCGACCGTGTCCTGATAGAAGCAACAACCGCCGCCGAGCCGCTTGTTCGCGAGCTATTCATTCAAATCCTGGAAAAAGGCGGGCATCCTCAGCCCCTGGTGAGTTTCCCCGGAATGGTGCCTTTCATCCAGGAAGATATGTATCTGACCTATGCCAAGGATACACAGCTTGATTTTGTCCCGATTTTCTACAAGATCGCATACGATCAATTTGAAAGCCGCATCCGAATCCATTCTGCGACGAATACACGCGCGACCACGAATCTGGATCCCGTCAAGGCCCAGCGACGCGGCAAGGCGATCAGCACGATCACTGAATCGCAAATGCGGCGCGGCGCGGAAGGCGTTTTCAAGTGGGTGACCACGCTCTACCCCACCGATGCCTATGCCCAGGACGCGGGGATGAGCTTGAAAGAGTATGAAGACTTCGTCTTCGGCGCGGTCCATGCATATGAGGAGAATCCCATCGCATACTGGAAGAGCACCGCGGCAGGGCAGCAAAAAGCAATTGACTGGCTGGCAGGCAAAGGTCAGGTTGTGATGCGCGGCCCCAACGTGGATTTGACGCTTTCGATCAAGGGCCGCAAGTTCATGAATTCCACGGGTATGTATAACATGCCCGATGGAGAGATTTTTACCGGCCCGGTTGAGGACTCGGTCAACGGCTGGGTGAAGTTTACGTATCCCGCGATCTACGGTGGTGTGGCCGTCGAAGGAGCGGAGCTCACATTCAACCGCGGTCGCGTGGAAATAGCAAAGGCTGAAAAGAATCAGGAATACCTGATCAAGATGCTCGAATCGGATTCCGGTTCGCGTTTTCTGGGCGAATATGCAATCGGCACAAACTTCGACATCAACAGGTTCACAGGCAACATCCTGTTCGATGAAAAGATCGGTGGGACGTTCCACATGGCACTCGGCGCGGGCTACCCTGAAACCGGTTCGCACAACAAGTCCGCGATCCACTGGGATATGATCTGCGACCTGCGCACGGATTCAGACATCCTTGTGGATGGCGAGTTGTTTTACAGGAACGGACAGTTTGTGTTTGAAAAATAGGTTTGCCAGTTGGAAACTCAGAAGGTTGAAAATTCTCAACCTTCTTTTTATTTTTGTCACTGTGAGCCTTCCTGAGTGGTTATCGAAGTCGGCGAAGAGTCTCTCCTATCAAATAGGAGACTCTTCGGTCGCCTGGTCTCGATACACCGCTTTGCGGTTACTCGACCGACGGCTCCCTCAGAGTGACATAATGATTAATAAAATCCCACTGAACGATCGATCTTCCGCGCGTATTCATCAATTCCCCCGCGTACGTTGAATATATTCTTCCAGCCTTGCTGCGCAAGCCAGGCAGTGACCTGTGCACTACGATTGCCGTGATGACACATCACGTAGATCGTCGAATCCTGTGACTTTGCAGATTCGGATAACGCTTTCGTGCCTTCACGCGCCAACCGGCTCAGGGGCGTGACCTCAAGCCTGCTGTCCGTTATTTTGGCGGAATTCAACTCCACAGGTTCGCGAACATCCA
>DATDRD010000476.1:0-4220 GCA_035291925.1 Anaerolineales bacterium | reverse complement strand
TCGCAACACAGAATCCTGGAGACGTGGACTATAAAGGATTGAGCAATTGTCAGACTTGGATGGTGAGCCGACTCCAGACAAAACTTGACCGCGACAAGATTCGACAGGGTATGTCTGCGGCTGAGATTCACATCGAGTCGGTGGATGACAAGTTGCGCGATCTCCGGCCCAGTGAGTTTCTGGTCAGGTCAAAGACCGGCGGAACAACCATTGTACAGGAGCGATGGTTGATGAGTTACCACAAAACCCTTTCCGAGGCAGAAGTCGGTCGGATTAACCAACCTCCAATCTTGGAATGGTTTGGGAAGTTTCTTGATGACGATATTCCAAAGAAAAAGCAGATTGATGCTCAAGACTTGGACTGTTACGATATTCTGGAGGTGAGCCCAAAAGCAAGCATTGAAGTCATAGAGAGAGCCTATCGAGTTCTTGCAAAGCGATATCATCCCGATACTGCGGCGGAGTATATGTCCCGCGCTGAAGCCGAAGAGATGATGAAAAGACTCAACGAGGCATACGAGATTCTTTCAAACCCCGTCCTCAGGGCGAATTATGACCAGCAACGACGGCGTTCTTCGCAACGTTCATAGCTATTGAAGTCCACATGCTTGGAGTTTGATGTGGCTTCTGCCCGGTTGCAGTCGAACAGCGTGCCGTCCGCATCGAACCATAACCAGGGGTAGTGTTTTTTCATGGAATTCCTTGTCATGTCATTCTGAGAAGCCACGCAGTGGCGACGAAGAATCCCTGCCCATCGGGCAGGAGACTCTTCGTTTCGGGTTTCGCTACGCCGATTTGCGGCTGCTCAACCCTCCACTCACATCGTCCCGATGTCCTTCGGGAGAGTGACATGGATCATGTATGCAGCAAAAACTCATTCCCATGCGGGTCAACGAAACGGGCTTCCTGGTCGCTGACGCAGATCGCGATCATTTGCAGGTTGCTGATCATATATAAACTCCGACCCCTCCCCGGCCCTCCCCAAATACGAACTGGATTCTTTGGATAATTATCCCAATATTCAAATCGGATTTGGGGAGGGAGTCGCGCAGCGACGGGTGGGGCTTATTTTCAACAGACCGCCCCCATCGATGCCTGTGTGGCGCGCAACATCTTCTCCACCACGCCGAAATCAATCCTCTCAGGTTTGGAATAGCGGATAGCGCCCTTGCCGATGCTCACGCCTTTCCCCTTCAACTGATCTCTGTGAGTCTTCATCACGTCCGTCCGGAGGATGTATAGCCCGATGAAGTTCTTCTGGCTGGCGAAACCTACCTCCACCTCGCCATTGCGCGAGTAGGAGGGCCCGCCGTATGCCATTGATTCTTCGAAGCCCGTCAAGGTAGCGCGGCACAGGTCACGCAGTTTTTTCAGCGCGTCACGCCGTTCAGCGGGAACTTCCTTCAGGTAAGCGGTCAGACCTCGGAGGTCTCGAAGACCTCCGAGGTCTAGACACCCTGAATTAACACTCACTATAACCGCAGGCATAACACTTGCGGCATCCCTCTTCATTCACCACGGCAGCTTCACCGCACTCGGGACACAGATCGCCGATGCGCATGGTCTTTGCAAGTTCGGCTTCCTCTTCGATCTTATGTCCGGTGCCGTCGTTGCCGTTCTTTTTCTCTTCCATCACGGGCGAGGCTCCAGCCTTCTCGCGCAGGTACATGTCGAGCACCTGTCCGATCCCATCGGGCAATGACCGCACGCGGTTGGGTCCCAGACCGAGCGAGCGTCCGCCGCCGATGCCCATCAGCTGACGAATGACTTCTCGCAGGCGATCTGTCTGTTTGATGGGCGATGTCATTCGCAAAATGTACGAGATGAGCCGCCCGATCGCTTCAGAGACCGCAGCGGTTTCTGATCCCGCCTTGGCAGTGTTGATGAACGCTTCGAAGGGCTGCTCGCCTCCGTTCTCGTTGATGGTGATGAATGCCTTGCCAACGGGAGTCTCCACGTTGTACGTTCTGCCGGTCAACGCGCGCGGGCGCGGCCGCTTGGGATCAGGCGAGAAGGTGGGAGCCACTTCGGGCTTAGTCTGCTCCTTCGCGCCGAGCGGAGACGCAGTCGCAGACGAGGTGCCCTCTTTCTTTTCCGCAGTGTCTTTTGTCTCCAGCACGACTTTCTCACGCGAACCAGTCACGTAGACGGTGATCCCTTTGCAGCCGAGTTCCCACGCCAGCATATATGCTTTGGCAACATCCTCTTCGGCGGCGGTCTCAGGGAAGTTGACGGTCTTCGAAAGCGAGTTATCCACAAAGGCTTGCAGCGCGGCCTGCATGCGCACGTGTTCCTCGGCAGTGATGTCCGCCGACACGACGAACGTATCGCGCACCGCCTGCGGGATCTCCCTGATGTGCTGGCACGTGCCGGCGCGCATCACCTGCTCGACGATCTCCTGCCGCTTCTCTTCGCCGAGTCCCAGTTTCTTCAGCGCTTCATCGAAGCGCGGGCTGGCATACGTGAGCTTGAGGTCTTTGCCGTTATCGTTGACGTGGCGGAAATACGCCAGCGCGAAGACGGGTTCGCAGCCATAACCTTCACAGCCTGCGACGGTTGCGATCGTGCCGGTCGGAGCGACTGTGGTCTGCGCCGCGTTTCGAATGCCGTGTTGCTGGATGCCCTTCACCACCGCGTCCCACTGGACCACCGGCCTGCCCCAGTTTTTCTCGAACGGGATCAGCGTCTGAGGCGGAGTCCACGTCATGTTGTCCATATCGTAGATCGAGCCTTCGATGGCGGGGAAAGGTCCGCGCTCTTCGGCGAGTTCTATGCTGGTCTTCATCGCATGATAGCGGACGAACTCCATCACCTGCGCGCCGAACTCCTGCCCCTCCTTCGAGCCATAGCGCACCCCGACGTGATACATCAAATCCGCGAGACCCATGATACCGAGCCCGATCCGTCGCGCTTTATGCGCAGCCTCTGTTAATTGCGGCACCGCGGGTACGTAGGCATTCGCCTCGACGACATCATCCAGGAAGCGCGTGGATAGCACCACGCTCTGGCGCAGTAACTCCCAATCGACAGTACCCTCGGGTCCGCAGTGCTCGTTGAGATTGACGGATCCGAGACAGCAGTTCTCGTATGGCCCGAGCCATTGTTCGCCGCATGGATTTGTCGCCTCCAGCGGATACAAATGCGGGACAGGATTCCCGCGATTGGCCGCATCCAAAAACAATACGCCAGGCTCACCGTTATGGTGCGCCTGTTTAATAATCTTATTAAATAATTGGCGTGCCTTTACCTTGCGATGGGTGCGAATCGAAACACCTTCTTTTTCCGCCTGCTCCAATGTGCCGCTGAACTTGCGATACTTCATCTCGCTAATATCAGGGAAGCGCAGTTCCCATTCTTTATCTTCCCTCACTGCGCGCATGAACGCATCGGTAATGCCGACAGAGATATTGAAATTCGTGATGTGGTTCTCGTTTGTCTTGGAAGTAATAAAGTCTTCCACATCAGGATGATCCACGCGCAGGACAGCCATATTCGCGCCACGGCGCGTATTATGAGTGACCATGCCATAAGCCAGATAGGTATGATTGTCTGCGACTTCAAGATCAAGTGTGAGGGCTTGACCAGCCGCTTCAACCCCAGACACTTCCACAAACCAGAAACCATCTGCTGAAGGCGCGTTTTCAAATGCATCAGGATGTGACGCCTTGAGCAGATCATAGCCTGAGCGCGTCAGGCTGCGCTCATCACGCATGTACCGCAACATCTGGCGGCGCAGGCGCGGTTCCGTAGCACGGAAATTGATATTTCTGCCGCGCCCATGTTTGTCTATTTGCTCCAAAGTAATCACATCCAAAACAGGTTGCAGCCAGTATTGTGCATTTGGCAACACATAGGATGTTTCCCGCCTCAGATCACTCTCCCATACATATGCGGCTACAAAGCGCGAGCGCTGGTCACATCCGATTTTCTCGCGCCATATCTGCAGCCCAACAGTGGAAGTGATCCGTACTTGATAGGTCTCCGCATCTCCCCAGTGATCCAGTCCCGCTGATACCGTTCGAATCTTAACAGGACATCCCAGACCAATTAACAAAGTGGAAACTTCGCGTGCAAGCCGTGCCGATGTTGTCACAAGTGCTGGGTAGCCATGCGACAATGCTCCATCCGCTTCGAATAAACCGCGCAAATACGCGCCCACAATATTGGGCGGAGACTGGCGAATCAAACGCGGCACATGCACCTCGCGGCTGGTCAATTTC
>DATDRD010000475.1:0-3989 GCA_035291925.1 Anaerolineales bacterium | reverse complement strand
AATCCATTGAGCACTTCACCCAGATGTTCACGCAACAAGTTGTAGGTTGCGGTATCGTCCGGTGGGGGAGCCTCATCGTCTTCGATGAAATCACCGAGCACCGAATCCTCTTCATCATCGGTGGGCGTTTCGAGGGAAAGTGGACGCCGCGCCACCTGGATCATGTTCTCCACTTTCTTGGGTGGGACATCCAATGCGACGGCAAGTTCCTCCACGCTGGGGTCGCGGCCAAGACGCTGGGTCAATTGGTGCTGGACGCGCAGGAGCTTATTGATCTGATCGCCCATGTGCACGGGTACACGAATCGTGCGTCCCTGGTCGGCGATGGCGCGTGTGACAGCCTGACGGATCCACCATGTGGCATATGTGGAGAATTTATGTCCCCGGCGATAATCAAACTTCTTGGTCGCGCGGATCAGGCCAATATTGCCTTCTTGAATCAGATCAAGGAAGGGAACACCGCGTCCCATGTATTTCTTCGCAACCGAGATGACCAAACGCGAGTTCGCTGTAATGAGATGCTCGCGGGCCGCCCAGCCATCTTCGATGAGTTTGCGTAACTCAGTTCGGCGTCGCGGGCTGGCGTTGCCTTTTGCAAGTTCCTCGCGTGCCATGCGTCCGCGCTCGATGCGTTGGGCAAGTTCCACTTCTTCTTCCGCGGTCAGCAGCGGGACGCGGCTGACCTCCTTGAGATACAAGCCGATCGTGTCGTCTGTGTCTATATTGGCGAGGTAATCGTCGAGTGAGAGATCGGCCTCGGGTTCAACCTCGTTCGCCTCTACAGCAACAAGCTCATCCTCGGTCGGTTCCGCAGTGGCTGCATCTTCAACAAAGGGAATTCCCGCGCTCAATAGGGCCGAAAAGGCCTCTTCGAGCTGTTCCACATCCTGTTCGGCTTCGGGGAAGAAATGAAGAATATCGTCCAGCGTGACGTATGATTTTTGCCGCCCCAGTTCGATCAACCGTGCTATGGCAGGGAATTCTTCCTCTTCATCGACCATCAAAATTTTATCTACATCCATTCGTCTCTAGTCCATGTTCTTTTTTACTATTAGCATACACTTTTTTCGAGTGAAATTCAATACCCTTTTCATTGCTATTTTATAGACGTTTAAAAAGCCGAAAATGTTACGGTGCAGGGGTGGCGGTTTCACCGCCCGTCTCCGGCGTGGAGGGGAGCGGCGTCACGGTCGCGGTGAGGCTTGGCGTCGGCGTTTCCAGATACGGCGGGTTGGTCAACAGTCCAAGGAGTGAATCCACAGAGCTTTTGCTGATAATGACGATTTCACCCTTCTCATTACGCACGTAGTATCCGCTTTCTGTTGGAGTAACAACACCAATCTCGGCTTTTCGTTCCACCTCGCTGGTGAACTGGATGGTCAAGGTGTATTCAGGGACGCTTAACCCCACAATTTCAGGATCCACATCCGGGAGGGTATCCAGAACGCGCAGCGTGGTGACTTGACTCGCGGCCGCTTCAGCCGCTGCCTGGTCTGCCTGGGCTTCGAGGGGCAGGATCAACTTCCACGCGTTATCTGTGCCTCGCGCAACTTCGACTTTTTCGCCGGCCTTTGTCTCAATGCGGATGCTTGCGGGCAAGCCATCTTCTGCCGTGAACAGATAGGAGACCTCTGTTTCGGGCTCTAACGTAACCGTGATGTCTGCAGGCTGTTCGCGATTATTGAGATAGTAATAGACGCCTGCCAACACAAGCAGGAGCAGGAGAAATACAACCGTTGAGCGTCGCATATTGCCTTATCCCTGCCGCCTGCGCCTGAGCCATGTTGCAACACCTCCCAATATCACCAGTCCGGGAATGATGAAGACTGAGCCAAGCAATATCGAGATCCATTGGAAGGAGGATGGAACAATGAAAGTGCGCTGCGTTGGGGTTTTGGGAGTGATGTTCGCAAGCTGCTCCTGCTCGGCCGACCAGTCTACAGAATTGACGAACATATCTCCATTCCCATAGGAGTCGAAAATTTCGTCGACTGCGAGATTCGATGTGCCGAATACCACCACGCGTCCGCTCGTTGTCGAGTTTTCACCGGCTATTGCAAGCGCCAGAGGTCCGAGCGTTTCAACATTCTCATCGTAACCAACCTGACCGCCTCCCTGGGTAAGACTTTGGGAATCGGTCTCACCCCACGAGCGCTCATTTGTTTCGACCAATCGATTGAGAGTGACATTCTCCACAGATTCGCCCAGGCTCAAGCTGCGAGTGAATGGGAAGAAGGCGACAAGATTATTCATGTTACGTGTGATTGGATGGATCGAGTCGTAATATGCCGCAGCCGCAGTCGTTGGCTGAGGACTGTTCAGGTCGATCACAACGTCATTGTTTAAGATGATGCCCCAGTCTTTGGCAAGCATTTCAGCCAGCGGGTCGCTTTCTTCGCCGAATTTTGTCAGAGCAGGAGGATCTTCCATAATGATCAGAGAGCCGCCGCTCCCCAGATATCCGCGCAGCAATTCAACCTCGTTTTCTGAAACGGGCTTGAGCGGGCCTGCGATCACGATCACGCTTGCATCCTCAGGGATCTGGTTTTCGGCCAGCAGGTTGAGCGTCTGTACTGAATAGTTCTTGCTTTCAAGAGTTTCGCGCGCCCGCGTCATTACGCCTTCAGCGCCCGGGTCAGTACTGCGTTCGCCATGACCGGTAAGGAAATAGACGACATGTTGGTCTGGGTTTAGCAGACGGAGCATTGCCTTCAGGATTTCAGGCTCGCTGGCGAATGCGGCGATCTCTTTACGATCGCCCATTTGCAGAAGGATCTTGCCATCACCAGTAATTCCGGCATTGCGCGCGGCCTGGGGATCGCGGTCGGGATTAATGAACTGATAGTCGAATTTGCCGTTGCTGTTGGCTTTGATGTTGCTCAGCAGTTGCTCAGCGCTTTCTGTGGTCATGTTTTGGGAGAAGAAGCCGGTTGCAGTTATTTTTTCGGGGAGCGTTTCAAGCGCAGCCACCAACTCAGGCGCAAGCGTATTGACCTTGTCCTCTGTCAGATCGGCGATGGTTACAGGGTTCTGGTAAGCAAGCACATTCCCAACAATGAGGATCCCAATAAATGCAATTGACATGACCAGCGCATTGCTTCCATAACGGGCCTGTCTGCCCGAGATGAACCGGCTGATTTTATCCGGCTCCAGGATGGCATAAATCGCCAAAGCAAGGACAATGACCCCAGCGCTGACGAGTAAATAACGATTCAGGTTATCAGTATTTGCGACCGTGAAGACCTGCATCGAGACCAGTCCGCGTACGATCGCGAGGAAAAAGGTCGCGATACAGGCCAATGCAGCGAGGATCAATGCAGCAAGGGTGTAGGCGCGCCAGGCCGGTTGATTTTTTTTGTTGTTCATTAGCGCCATCTCCGGGTTTCAATAGCAGTTGTGCCGATGAACAGACCGAGGGCGATCAGGCTGACAAAGTACACAAGGTCAGCGAGTTTAATACTGCCCATGTTGAGTGCGTTATAAAAATGTGTTTTCATATCAAGGTACTGGAATACTTCGCTGGCACTGCCCTGTAATACGCTGGCAGGAAAACCGATCAGCCACCATAGAAAGACGAACACGCTGAGCGTGACGAAGAAAGCCGCGACCTGGTTTGTAAAGAGGGCGGAGATTCCAACACCCAGTGCAAGGAAAGCGGCAGCCACTAAAATGATCCCAAGATAGGACGATAACATCAACTGTTGGTCGATGCCTGGATCAACGAGAACAAAGTTCAAAATGATTGGATAAACCAATGTGATCACAACAATTGTGAGAATAAAGAGGAAAGATCCCAGCCATTTGCCGGCGACCAGCTCAAAATCCCGGAGGGGAGCTGTAAGAAGCAATTCCAACGTTCCCATGCGCGCCTCGTCGGACAGCAGTCTCATGGTGAGCGCCGGAACGGATAACACGAGCAGGAATGCAAAAGCCCCTGTTAATGGAGATATATCGGGTGTCTGTCCGAACGATTGGAAGGCATTTTGGAT